>JADJPA010000002.1:300000-469755 GCA_016713505.1 Candidatus Competibacteraceae bacterium
GCATCAGTACAATTTAGCCTGCTCCCCTAAGTGAGTCACTACCTCCGCTTCGGATATGGCTTTCTCCCCGTGGAAGATCGTTTTTGATCGATTGAAGGCGGCCTGCGGGTTAGTATTTTTCTGAATGGGTTTAATAATTATTCACCCGCTCTTCATCGAAGTCCGTATCTCACCAATATGCCAAAATTCTGACAGACAGTTCTATTTAAAAAAACTGATCATCAATTTTTAGTAAAATTAGCTTTTAAATTCTTTAATTTAAGTAATTTGGTCTATTAAGTGCTTGTAAGATAGCTAGGTACAAGAAAAAGTACCATTTGATGCTGAGCTAAGATCTACCAATTCAGGAGCGGCATATGGCTGAATATATTTTCAGCAATGATTTACATATTTTTTTGCCTAAAGAAAAAACACCATATTTTGGTTATTCTGATGGTGATACGGCAGAGAATTACCTTCTGGATTCGATTAAAAAAACAAAAGATCTTAGCCTGCGCGGTCGCGCCTTAAGTCGTTATATAATTGATTGGCCTAGCATGTATCATTTTAGTGAGCTTCGAGCCAATCTTCTAAGGCCGTTCGAGCCTTTTATTAAAAAAAGGCATATTCTCGAAATTGGTTGTGGTTGTGGTGCGATGACTCGTTATATGGGTGAGATTGGCGCATCGGTTACAGCCTTAGAGGGAAGTTTGCGCCGTGCTAGTATTGCTAGTGCTCGTTGTCGAGATCTCGATAACGTTTCGGTATTCTGTGATAATGCAGAAAATTTTAATAATGAAGAGCTGTATGATGTTGTTACTCTTATTGGTGTGCTCGAATATAGTCGCATCTTCATATCAGGGGAAAACCCACCATTAGAGATGTTAAGGCTCGCACGATCCCTTCTAAAACCAGAAGGTACATTAATTATAGCAATAGAGAATCGTTTTGGGCTGAAATATTTTGCTGGCGCTCCTGAAGATCATCTCGGTACTCCTTATTCTGGGATTAGTGATCATTATCAAAGAAATACGGCTGTGACTTTCGGGCGACGACAGTTGGAGCGTTTACTTGAAGTTGCGGGGTTAGGAAAACCTGCTTTTTTGTTTCCTTTTCCAGATTATAAATTGCCTAACGTAATTATTACAGAGACAGGACTTAAGCATCCTAATACATCAGAGATTGTGGGTAATCTTTTAGTACAACAATCTCTTCGAGCCCAAGGACGGCCTTACGTAGGAGCTTTTT
The DNA here is from genome assembly GCA_016713505.1 of Candidatus Competibacteraceae bacterium. NCBI lineage: Bacteria > Pseudomonadati > Pseudomonadota > Gammaproteobacteria > Candidatus Competibacteraceae > Candidatus Competibacteraceae bacterium. The sequence continues at coordinate 301,228 of JADJPA010000002.1, forward strand.
CAGAACAATCAGCTTGGTATGGTATTGTTGAAGAAGGCATTGTAGATAGTGTGGCCAATTCGTTTTTGATATTGGCTTCAACTAATAATCAACTCCCACCAGTACTTAAGGATAACCTTGAAAAGGTGTGCGCGTATATTTATAGCGTTAATCGTCGAGCAGAGTATGCAAAGGAAACTTTTATCGAGAAAACTGTTGATGAAAAATTAGTAGTTCATAAGCGTCGCCTCTATCCAGATGGCTTATATGAACAGGCATCGTTGACTCAAAATTTGGAAAAAGAAAAATATAAACATGGTCAAATACTCTTTAACAGCCTGCCAAGACTTCTATCTGAAGATGGATGGTCAGTTGAAACAATAGCAAAATGGGCAAAACCCTGGATCGATTATCTTTTCAGCAGAGCGTTAAGTAGTGCTGAAATTCCAATAGCTGATCATGTTTTGCCAGTAGAATTGTGGGATTGTACGCCCTTTAATTTTTTAATTGATAAGAATGGAGAAGCAGATTGCTTTGATCTAGAGTGGCTTCCAGATTCGCCACCTTTACTAAGCCATGTAGTGCTGCGCGGGTTATTCCATACTTTCAAACGTATCGATTATTTTACCAAGTCAGATATCGATATCAACGAACATGCAGTTGAACTCAGCCTGCAAGTCGCAGCCTTATTTGGTTTAAAGTTTAGTCAGGAGAAAATCAATAAATGGTTAAAGTCTGAACGGGATTTTATATATATGGCGACAGGGCTTGACTCGGATATGGTTAGCCCTAAATTACAGTTATCACCATTTTCATTGATGGATTGGTTCAAACGCCATCGCTGGTCTGATTTGGCTGTTGCTAGGCTGACAGCTTATGCTGCCAAGCTCGACAGTGCGATTGATATCCACATACTTCTAATTGTCGATTCTGGTATTAATAGCGCGCTGGCTGATACGCTTGATGCTTTCGCAGCACAATCGCTACGCACCTGGCGACTCACGGTATTTTCACCTGCCGCCTGCCCCGATCCATTGTTTGAAACACTGCCACCACTGGGTTGGGTTAACATTGCAGAAATCGATTTGGCCGAAGCGGTTAACACTGTGGTTGCGAACTCTGATAGCAACTGGTTCTTGCTCGGTTTTTCTGGACTGCGCGTCGAGCCAGGATTCTCGGCACTGGTTTGTGCGGAGGTGGCACATCATCCAGAATGGCGTTTTGTTTATCTAGATGAAGATCGTATTGATAGCGACGGCCAGTTCAAAGATCCTTTATTTAAACCGAATGCTAATCTAGATTTATTGCGCTCAACGTGTTATGTCGGCCATGCCTGTTTGATTCACCGCGAGCTTTGGGAATTGATGGTTGGCGAAGAACTTAAATCTATTTTATCTTTTAACTATGCAGCAGCGTTATATTGTTACGAAGTTTTTGGTGAAAAGGCGATAGGTCATATTGATGAAATCTTCTTCCATCAACTAGATAGTGTAGTCGATAATTCCGATCAATTCGAAAGAAAAGGTATTGATTTAATTAGGCAACATTTAAGTCGATGCAATATTGCTGCGGAAGTGGATCATGGCTTGGTAAAAGGTAGTTTTTTTGTAAATTACCTCGTGTCTTATCAGCCGCTGGTTTCGATCATTATCCCTACCAAAAACCATCTTGATCTGCTTCAGCCTTGTATCGAAAGTCTTTTGGGAAAAACACATTATTGTAAATTTGAAGTTATCATTGTAGATAATGATAGTAAAGATTCTATGGTTTTTGGTTATTTAAACTATTTGGCAGAGCATGATAAAAGAGTAAAAATTTTACGCTATACACAAGAATATAATTATTCGGCGATCAATAATTTTGCAGCTCAGCAAGCAAAAGGTGAGTTTCTGGTTTTGCTGAATAATGATACGGTTATTTTGCAGGAAAATTGGCTTGATCGGTTGGTTGCTATCGGGTTGAGAGATGATGTCGGTGCGGTCGGTTGTCGCTTGGTTTATGCTGATCAGAACATACAGCATGCAGGCGTTGTTCTTGGGCTTAATGGAATTGCGGAGCATATTGGTATCGGCCTGCCGATGACAGAGCTAGGTTATTTAGACCGGGCACAGGTAACGCAGAATTTTTCGGCGGTGACTGCCGCGTGCATGTTGGTACGTAAAGAATTGTTTTTTGAAGTAGAGGGTTTAGATGAAAAGGATTTCGCCATTCTTTATAATGATATTGATCTTTGTCTAAAAATTGGTGAACGAGGTTTTCGGATTGTTTGGACCCCTTTTGTAACGTTGGTCCATCATGGTGGTAGCAGCCTCAAGTCTGAATATGACGCCAATAGAGAGAAGAAGAATCGAAATTCTCGCAGGGCTTTCATCAAGAAATGGTTTCATCGCCTTGGAAACGATCCGGCTTATAATCGTCATTTGAGCTTGCGGCAACGTGAGTGGGTGATCGATAATGAATTTGATGTTTCTTGGCATCCTAACTTTGAGACATTACCTCGAATTGTCGCATTACCCCCTGATGAAATGGGTGTAGGGCAATATCGAGTTATCGGCCCCATTAAGGAGCTAACACAAAGCGAGCAGATATGCAGCTTTCTATTGCCCGTCTTAAACAGTGAAAAACGGTTTTTACCATCTGTTCCAGAGCTCGTCAGAGCAAAGCCTACGGTTTTATTTCTACAAAATTCTTTCACTGATTTTCATTTAGAACATCTGGAAGAGTATGCGGAATTGCTACCGGATATTTTTCGAGTGTTTGGCCAAGACGACATCGTGTTTTCTGTGCCGCAAAAAAGCGCTGTCCGCAAGCATTTCGGTAAAGATACCAAAGCACGGGTACGGCGCGGGCTTTCGCTCTGCCATAGAGCCGTTGTAACCACCGAACCTATCGCCGAAGCCTTGCGCGGCATGATTGCCGATATCCGGGTGGTCCCCAACTTTCTCGAACGGTCCCGCTGGGGAGATTTGCAGCCGTCGCGAGGCGCGCGTCACAAGCCAAGAGTGGGGTGGGCGGGTGCTCAGCAGCACGGTGGCGATCTCGAATTTATCTTACCTGTGGTTGAAGCCACCGCTAACGAAGTGGATTGGGTTTTCATGGGCATGTGTCCGCCCAAGCTTCGATATCATGTAGCCGAAGCGCATCCTGCAGTTCCCTTTGATCAATATCCAACCGCTTTGTCCGCGCTCGATCTCGATCTCGCTATCGCTCCGCTTGAACTGAATCGTTTCAATACTGCTAAGAGCAACCTGCGGCTGCTGGAATACGGTGCAGTAGGTTATCCAGTGATCGCCACCGACATTTTGCCGTACCGGAATGCGCCGGTCACTCGCGTTCCTAACAACCCACGAGCCTGGATCAATGCAATTCGCGAGCACGTTCATGACTTGGCGGCGACCCGTGTCGCTGGTGAACGGCTGCACGAGTGGGTTTTGTCCAACTGGATGTTGGATCAACACCTCGATGAATGGTTACGCGCGTTGCTACCAGATTGATCTAAAGAGTTAAAAAGTGAACTGACCATCGTTAAAGGAAAGGTGTGAATCCAGTGTCACGAAAAAATCCCAAACGTGGCGGCCCCGGTCCGTCTAAATCATCGCCCGGCTCGCGTAATGCCGCCATGCAGCTACTGCAAAGCTTGATGCGTGGCGATCAGCAGCTCACGGTGCGAATTGACGAACATCTCCTGACGTTGACACAAGCGACAGCGCTGGCCGAGCAGCGCGCGAAAGCGGGACAAGGGCGGCAAGCCGAGCACATTTTCAACCAACTTTTAGCTCAAGCAACCGAATGGCACCGCGAAAAGCGCCTGGACGATGCTGAAGCCGTGTACCGCCAAGTGTTCGAGGCCGAACCAAGTTATATCGATGCCTTGCATCTGCTGGGCGTGATTTATTCGCAGCGCGGCGATCATCAAACCGCCGAGCGGCTGATCCGCCAAGCCCTACGAGAAAATCCAACGGCGGATACTTATCACAATAACTTGGGCAAGGCGCTGCAAGCGCTGGGACGCTTCGAGGAGGCCGCGGCCAGCTACCAGCGCACCTTAGAGCTGAATCACAGTCACGTCTTGGCGTGCAACAATCTCGGCAAGGTGTTTTCAGAATTGAAGCGCTGGCCGGAAGCCGTCGCGAGTTTTCGCCGGGCGGTGGCGTTACGGCCAGACTATGCCGAGGCGCGCGGGAATCTGGAGGAAGCCTTACGACAACAAGAATTTTTCAATAAACCCTAAAGCTCCAGGCGTTGCCGCCGATACTTGAGATCAGGCGATGAGTTCAATCTTGATACAAAAAGACCTGAACTCCAAACAACAACGTAGTTTTCAATCTCAATAATCGGAGAAACGGCCATGGCACTCGGAATCAACACCAACATTTCTTCCATGAACGCTCAGCGCAGCTTGGTCGGTAGTCAGGATAAGCTGAATACCGCCATGCAGCGCCTGACCACCGGCATGCGCATCAATTCCGCCAAAGACGACTCGGCGGGCTTGGCGATCGCCGACCGCATGACCGCCCAGATCAAGGGCTTGAATCAAGCCACCCGCAATGCCAGCGACGGTATCTCCCTGGCGCAGACGGCGGAAGGGGCTTTGCAGGAATCCACCAATATCTTGCAGCGCATGCGTGAGCTAGCGGTGCAGTCGGCCAACGATACCAACACCGGTACCGACCGGACTTCGCTGCAAAAAGAAGTCGGACAGCTACAGCAGGAATTGAACCGCATCGCCAACACCACGTCCTTCAACGGCAAAAAACTGCTGGACGGCACATTTAGCGCTCAGAAATTCCAGGTGGGCGCCAATGCGGATCAGACGATTTCCGTCAGCATGGGCAATGCGCAGGCGTCGAAGATCGGTGCGCAGCAAATGACCACAGCTGTTGCGGCTTTCGGTGTGACGGCCAGCGGCAGCGCCAACGCGGTCACTTCCGGGAGTTTGGTGGTCAATGGGTCCGTGGGCAGCAAAACCGTCAATGTCACCGCCGGCATGGAGGCACGCGATGTGGCCGCTAAAGTTAACGAAGTCACTGCGGAAACAGGTGTTACGGCCCGAGCCAAGACGGATGCCTATCTTGAAGTAACGGCCACAGGTGCGGTCAGCTTCGATTTGTCGGGCCAGAATTCTACGGGCGTCACGATTTCCACCAGCGTGAGCAATACGAGTGATCTGACGGATTTGGCGGCTGCCATCAATGATGTGTCCGGTAAAACCGGAGTGACCGCCAGGCTGGCCGAAGGTGATAAGAGCAAAATAATTCTAGAAAACTCAGATGGGTATGATATTTCATTGGCTGGTAAAGCAAGCTCGACCGCCGGTATTACGGTATCTGATGCTCTAACTAATGGTAATAAAGGATCGAGTACGCAAACCATAGCTGCCGCTGCTACTGGTGGCGTTACAGTAGGTGGAAAAGTGACTTACGAATCGGGCAAGAGCTTCTCGATCGTGGCAAGCGGTGGCACCAATGCGGTTACCGCCGGTGCTTCAACTCTGAGCGACGTGGGTAGCATCGATATTTCCACGCAGAAAGGCTCCAACAGCGCCATGAGCGTGCTCGACAAAGCCATGGCCTTCGTTGACGATCTACGCGCTGATCTCGGTGCGGTCCAGAATCGCTTCACCTCTACGATCAGTAACTTGCAGAATGTATCGGATAATCTGAGCGGCGCGCGTTCGCGAATTCAGGACGCCGACTTCGCGTCGGAAACGGCGAACATGAGCAAGTCGCAGATCCTGCAACAGGCCGGTATCGCGATGCTGTCGCAGGCCAACCAGAGCCAGCAGAACGTGATGTCGCTGCTCCGGTAATCAGTGAAGTAGCAATGAGCGGGGCTTGAGCAAGACAGACGCTCAAGCCCCGCTTTCGGCTCTCTCAAGGAGGGACCGCCATGAGCGAAATCGGTAGTATCAGCAGCCTTGCCGGCGCCAACCCCGCGCTGGCCAGGACCGCTCCCGGCGCGCGTTCCACGCCGCCCGAACCGGCCACGGTCCAGAGCGCGGTGGCCCAGCCCCTCACCACACCGCAAACCGCCGTCACCCAATCGTCCAGCGCCGACAATGCCGAATGGAAACGGCAGCCCGATCTCAACGGCCAGCAGAAAAATTCGCAAGCGGGCGCGTCGGGTCGCCAGCAACTGACGGATTCCGTGGATCAGCTCAACCAGAAACTGCGCGATTACAACACCAACCTGCAATTTGAGATCGATGACAAATACCAGGAAATGGTGGTGCGGATCGTGGATCGGGAAACCAAGGAAGTCGTGCGGCAAATTCCCTCGGAAGAAGCCTTGGCGCTCGCTAAATTCTTCGAGGACATGGAAGCCGAACAGGGGCAGGGACCTCCGGGTAAAAGTCCAGCGCACGGCAAGGAAAGCGGGCGATTGAAAGTGGAAGGTTGGTTGCTCCGCGCCACGGCATGAGGGCGGCGGAGTTTACAGGCGTTGTAACGGCGCGTTTTAACGGGCTCTAAGCGTTCGAGCGCAAGGAGGGTAACATGGCGACCATCACGGCATCCGGCATGGGTTCCGGCATGGACATCAACGGTTTGGTCACGCAGTTGATGGCGGCCGAGCGACAACCGGCCACCCAGCGGCTGGACCGCAAGGAGGCCGCGCTACAAACGAAAATTTCCGCCATCGGCAATTTCAAAAGCGCGCTGTCGACCTTTCGCTCCGCGCTGTCCGGCCTGAAAGATGCCAACACTTTTCAAGCGACCGCCAAGGCCGCGGTCGCCAACGATAAGCTGTTTACCGCCAGCGCCAGCACCGGCGCTCCGGCGGGTTCCTACAGCGTCAAGGTAGACCAACTGGCGCAGGCGCAACGGCTGGCCACGTCCGCCGATCAGCGCTTCAAAAGCCTGACGGATGAAGTCGGCACCGGCACGCTCACCTTTCAATTCGGCAGCTACGGCGGCACCGAGGCCAGCCCCACCTTCACCGCCAACCCGGAACAATCGGTCAAGACCATCAACATCACCGCCGCCAACAACACCCTAAGCGGGCTGGCGAAAGCCATCAACGACGCCAAGATCGGCGTCCAGGCCAGCATCGTCAACGACGGCGGCGGCTACCGGTTGGTGCTGGGTTCCACCAACACCGGCGCGGCCAACAGCCTAAAGATCACGGCGGCCGACGGCGATGGCAACAACGCCGACGTGGCCGGGCTATCGCTGTTGGCGTATGACCCGACTCAGAGTGTGGGGTCCGGCAAAAACATGATTCAAACGCTGGCCGGTCAGGATGCCCGCGCCGTCATCGACGGACTGGCCGTCACCAGCGCCAGCAACACGCTGAAAGAAGCCATCCCCGGCGTCACGGTCGATCTCAAATCCACCGACAGCGCGGCGACCACTTTAGCGGTCTCGCAAGACAACAGCGCGATCAGCGGCGGCGTGCAATCCTTCGTCAAGGCGTTCAACGAACTTGCCAATACGGTCAAAGCGCTGACCAGCTACAACGCCGAAACCAAGCAAGCCGGCGCGCTGCAAGGCGATTTCAGCGTGCGTTCCATCTTCGGCCAACTGCGCGGCGAGCTCGGTAAAATGGTGAGCGGGGCCTCGCCGCAACTGGATTCGCTGGCTGATTTGGGCATCACCACCGAGCGCGACGGCACCCTCAAACTCGACAGCGGCAAGCTGCAAAAAGCCGTCGCGGTCGACCCGCAAGGCGTCGCCGGCCTGTTCGCCCGCGCCGGTCGCACCACCGATCCGCTGGTCAAGTACGCCAGCGCCACCAACGACAGCAAAACGGGCGACTACGCCGTGGCGGTCAGCCAGCTGGCGACGCAGGGTAGTTATGCCGGTTCCGCCGTCACCTTAACCGCCGGCTCCTTAACGCTTGACAGCAGTAACAACACCTTCGCCCTCAAAGTCAACGGCGCGCAGTCCGGCACGATTAGCCTGTCGCAGGGAACCTTCACCCCAGCCCAACTGGCCGCTGACCTGCAAAGCCAGATCAATGGCGATTCCGCCTTAAAAGCAGCCGGTGCGTCGGTCAGCGTCAGTTTCAGCGGCGATAAATTTACCTTGACCTCGGCCAGCTACGGCGCGAGTTCCAGCATTCAATTCACTGCGGCAAACGCGGCTCTAGGCTTCAGTACCGGCGCTGCCGGCAGCACCCCAGGCAAGGATGTTCAAGGCACCATCGGCGGAAGTGAAGCAACCGGTTCCGGCCGCAAGCTCACCGGAGCCGGCGGCGGCGCAACAGGGATCGCGGTCGAAGTGTTGGGCGGAAGCGCCGGCGAACGCGGTAAGGTTTCGCTGTCCGACGGGCTCGCGCAGCGGCTGGACAATCTGCTGAACGACGTGCTCAGCGGCGATGGCCCGCTCAACGGTCGCACCGAAAGCCTCAACAAGCAAGTGGATCGGCTCGGCGACGAGCGGGAAAAGCTCGACACGCGGATGACCTCTCTGGAAAGCCGCTATCGTGCCCAGTTCATGGCGATGGATAAACTGGTGAGCCAACTGACCGCCACCGGCAATTATTTGACCCAGCAATTGAGCGCGTCTTCCAGCTCGAAGTAGAACTCTGAAACCGGCATCCAATTTGCACATTTGTTGGGACATTCACAAAACCGTCGAGGAACCGACATGGCTACACCCAATATTCCCAAAGCGTTGCGCCAGTACCAGCAAGTCAATACCGAAGCCAGCGCCGCTTACGCCAGCCCGCACCGGCTGATTCAGATGTTGATGGAAGGCGCGTTCGAGCGCATCGCCGTCGCCAAGGGCTGCATCCAACGTCAGGATTTCGCCGCCAAGGGCGAGCAGATCGGTAAGGCCATCGACATCATCGGCGGTTTGCGCGACGGATTGAATCTCGATGCCGGCGGCGATATCGCCTGCTTGGCAACCTGGACGCCCTGTATGACTACCTGCAACGGCGGTTGGTGGAAGCCAATCTGAAGTCGGATATCGCCCTGCTCGACGAAGTGGCCGACCTGTTGCGCCCCGTCAAGGAAGCCTGGGACGCCATCGGCGGCACGGCCAACGCCGAAGAGGCCGCCAGCGCGGCCGCGCCGGCGTGACCCTCAGCGCCGACGACTGGACGCAGCGGATCAAGCTGCTGCGCTTGATGAGCGTCGAGATGCTCGAACTGGCCGAGGCCGGCGGTTGGGACGAAGTGACCGAATGGGAAGCCAATCGGCGGACCTTGCTGGAGGAATTATTCCAGCAAGCGCCGCCCGCCGATCTCACGCCCGCGCTTGAGGAAGCCGCCCGCGCCGCGCTGTCCTGCGACGCCAGATTACTGGAACTGGCGTGCGAAGAACGGGACAGATTGGGCGACTATCTCAAGTCGTTCGGTCAGGGCCGCCGCGTTCGCCACGCTTATCAGACTTTCTGAACATGATTTTTTTGCATCCTTGAGTCGAAAATACCACGTGCAGTGGAGTAGACTGTCTGTGTCTTGGGACTAGACATAGAACGAGGAGAACCCATGCCACTGCGAGTCATTAAAAAATGGGGTAGCAGCCCGGCCGTGCGCATTCCGGCGGCTGTCATGGAAGCCGCCAGCCTCAATCTCGAACAGGAGGTTCAGGTGCGGGCGGAAAACGGCTGCGTCATCATCGAACCTCTGGCGCCCGTGGTCGCCCTTGATGGGCGCCTGACGGGGATCGCGCCAGAAAATCGACCCGAGGAAGTCCGGACAGGGCGTTGTCCTCGGTCGGGTCTCGGCTGAGCGTCCCCTGACGTGTAACCCCAACATGGCCACCCCTGCCGCCGATCCAGCCGCTCCCGGCCTGGTCTTCACCGGCCGGCTACCGCTGGCGTGGCGCGAGCTGCCGGATTTGCCGGACACCATTGCAATTCGGGAACAGGAACGGGCCAATCTCAGCAACCTGCATACCTTGTTCGCGCTGGATATCCACGCCGGCGATTCCGGGGATGACCCCACCGCGCTGGCCAACGCCACCGAACTCAAACGGTTGGATTTCAAGGTCGGTTTGCTGCTTGAGCTGGTCGGACAGTTGTACGCGCGCCAGCAGGACATTCCCGCCGAGCATACCCTGACCCTGGCCGTGACCGGATTGAGCTGGCACGCCGAGGCCGCGCCGCCGGCCGGCAGCCTGTTGCGGATCGAACTGTATTGCAGCCTCAGCTACCCCCGCCCGCTGGTCTTCCACGCTCGGGTCAGCGCCACGACGCCCTATCCGGGGGGCTGGCACGTCCAAACCCGGTTTCAAGATCCCAGCGAGCCCCTTCAGGAAGCCCTGGAACGCTATATTTTCCTCCAACACCGCCGCGCCGTAGCCCACAGCCGGCGCAGTGGCATGCGTTAAAGCTTTGATACCTGCCCAGTCTTCACTACAATTCTCTCGTTATGGCTGCGGCTGTCTCCAAACAGTGCCGCCAGCATGGCGAAAGCGTGACGCGGTGGATCGAAGGCTGGCGAAGTGATTTGCCGATTGATGGCCGATTTATCAGCGGCATGCTTCATCCCTTGAAGGACGAGTCCCTGATGAAGACCGCTTTGCTCGTAATCGATGACGACCCCCAACGGGGCGATGAATTGTGTTTGTTGCTGCGGTTCATGGAAGAAAGCCACATTACGCGGGCGGATTCCTCCAACTGGCGAGTCCACGTGGAGCACAATATCGAGTTGCGCTGCATTTTTCTGGGGCGCTACGGCGCCGCCGAGCAGCCGCCCAGCGACATCATCCACGCCCTGCGCACGCTCGCGCCCAAGGCGGCGTTGATCCTGGTCGAGGAAGCCGAGCAGCCCATCCGCCTGCCGGCCACGCTGGAGGCCAGTTGCGGCGGCCATCTGGCGCATCCGTTCCGCCATTCAGCATTGAGCGCGATTCTGGCCAGACTGCAACCCAGCGCCACCGGTCGCGACACGCGGGGAGGCACCACCGCGGCGGGCCGGCGCAACGCCGAGCTCTTCCGCAGTCTGATCGGCCACAGTCCGGCCGTCGTGCGAGTGCGCGAGATGATCCAGCGCGTCGCCCCGTCCGAGTCCACCGTGATGATCCTGGGGGAGTCCGGGACCGGCAAGGAAGTCGTCGCGCGCAACATTCACTATTTTTCCAACCGCAGCCAGGGCCCTTTCGTGCCGGTCAACTGCGGCGCCATTCCCGACAACCTGCTGGAAAGCGAGCTGTTCGGTCACGAGAAAGGCTCCTTCACCGGCGCCATTTCCGCCCGGCGCGGCCGGTTCGAACTGGCCAAGGGCGGCACGCTGTTTCTGGACGAGATCGGCGACATGCCGCTGAACATGCAAGTCAAGCTGCTGCGGGTGTTGCAAGAGCGCAGTTTCGAGCGGGTCGGCAGCGATCGCAGCCTGGAAGCCGACGTGCGGATCATCGCGGCGACCCATCGCGATCTGGACGAGATGATCAAGGCCGGCAGCTTCCGGGAAGACCTCTATTACCGGCTGAACGTTTTTCCGGTCGAAATGCCGTCCTTGCGCGACCGGCTGGAGGATTTGCCGCTGCTGGTCGATGAATTGATCGAGCGGATGGCGCACGAACAGGGCGTTCGGGTCAGCCTCAGTCCGGCGGCCTTGCGCAGCCTGAACCACTATCCGTGGCCCGGCAACGTGCGGGAGCTGGCCAATCTGATGGAGCGCCTGACCATTCTCAAGCCGCATTGCCAAGTAGAGCCAGGCGACCTGCCGGCCAAGTTCCGGGCCTATATTCCAGCCGAGCCCGTCGTGGTGGAAGCGGTCGCGCTGGAGGCGGTGGCGGCGGGAGGAAGCGCCGAGCGCGCGGAAACGCCGTCGGGCCGCTTGCTGGCCAACGAGTTGAACGGGCTGCCCCCGGAAGGACTCGATCTGCGCCAGTACATCATGGAACTCGAATCCTCATTGATTCAGTCGGCGCTGGACGAGACCAACGGCGTGGTCGCGCACGCGGCCACCTTGCTGAAGATGCGCCGCACCACCCTGGTTGAAAAAATGCGCAAATACAATATCCGGCGCGGCGATATCGACATCGAGGAGTGATGTCGGACCGTTGGCGGCCGGAAGCGTTGCCCGGTGCGCCAAATAATTGGCATCCCCTTAATCACTCCAATAAGACATTGTTATTGAATCGAACTTTGATAGGGCATGGTTTTTGCTCCCAACGGATTGTCTTTCGCCCTCGGGGCGGCCCAACCGATTAGCGAGCAGAAACCGATGAACTCGATCGAAACGACCCATCCGCTGACCAACGGCTTGCGTCCGCTGGGGAAGTCAGCCGGTGCGACCGCCGTTCCGGCCGGCGCCGATGCCGGCCACTCCGCCGGCGATTTCGGCGCGCTGTTCAAATCCATGCTGGGTGATGTCAACGAATCCCAGCAGCACGCCAACCGGATGGCGGAATCCTTCGATGCCGGCCAAGAGCAGGATCTGGCGGGCGTGATGATCGCCCAGCAGAAAGCCCGGCTGAATTTTCAGGCCACCCTGCAAGCGCGCAACAAGCTGATTTCCGCCTATCAAGACATCATGAACATGCCGATCTGAGCGCATCGAGCGGCATGATGAGATGAGAGGAACCCACCGTGGCGGACGCTGAAAGCGCGCCGGTCCCGAATCCGCCCGCGCGGATCGACTGGCGTCGGGAATTCGGCAAATTCCGTCGGCCGGGGCCGGCGCAAATCGGCATTTTGGCCGGCGTCGCGGCGCTGCTGGCGCTGCTGGTGGCCGGGGCGCTGTGGCTCAACACCCCGACCTATGATGTGCTGTATCGAGGTTTGGCCGAAGCGGATGCCGGTCAGATCATGGAAGCCCTGCAAAAATCGAACATCCCGTTCAAGATCGACACCCGCAGCGGCGCTTTGCTGGTCTCGGCCGAACAGGTCCACGAAGCGCGCTTGAAGCTGGCCAGCCAGGGCTTGCCGCGCGGCGCCGTCAACGGCCTGGAAGCGCTGGAGCAAAAAAACAGCTTCGGCGTCAGTCAGTTCATGGAAACCGCCCGCTACCAGCACGCGCTGGAAGGCGAACTGGCCCGGTCGATCATGACCATCGGCTCGGTCGAAGCCGCCCGCATCCATCTGGCCTTTCCCAAGGAAACCGTGTTCGCCCGCCAGCAACAGCCGCCCACCGCGTCGGTGCTGGTGCGGCTGCATCCGGGCCGGACGCTGGACCCCGGCCAGGTGGCGGCCATCGTCCATCTGATCGCCTCCAGCGTCCCCAAGCTCAGCCCGGATAAGGTGTCGGTGATCGATCAGGCGGGCAATCTGCTGACCCGGCCGGAGCGGGAAGGCGGCAGCGATCTCAATTTGGATCAACTGGAGTACGCCCGCCGGCTGGAAGAACGCTATGCCCGCCGCATCGAGGACCTGCTCACGCCGGTGTGGGGCGCGGGCCGGGTGCGCGCTCAGGTCTCGCTGGAGCTGGATTTCACCACCAGCGAGGAGACCGCCGAGCGCTACGAACCCCGGCAAGAGCCGCGGCCGGTGCGCAGCGAGCAGTTGCTGGAAGAGACCAATCCCCGGCTGAATCCGGCGGGCGTGCCCGGCGCGCTGTCCAACCAGCCGCCCGGCGCGGCGACCGTCCCGGAAGTGGCGGGTCAGAATCCGGCGACCGCCAACCCAAACGCGCAAAATCCGCAAAACCCGCAGAATCCGGCCGCGCCGGGGACCGCTCCCGGACCGACCGCGCAAAATACCGTGGTTACGCCCAGTCGCAAGGAAGTGACCCGCAACTACGAACTGGACAAGCGCGTCACCCACAGCCGGGGCGTGCCGGGCCGGATCGCGCGGGTTTCGGCGGCGGTGGTGGTGGACGACCGCACCGTTCTGGAAAACGGGCAGCCGGTGCGCAAACCGATCGGTCCGGAAGAAGTGGAGCGCATCACCGCCCTGGTCAAACAAGCCGTCGGCTTCAACACCGAGCGAGGCGACAGCGTCAACGTGTTGAACGCCGCCTTCGCACCGGGAATCGAGGAGCCGCCGTTGCCGCTGTGGCAGCAGCCCTGGTTTCTGGAGCTGGTGAAATGGGGCGTGGTCGGCGTGATCTCGCTGGCGGTGCTGCTGTTGGTGGTGCGGCCGCTGCTGCGCCGCGCGCTGCCGGCTCCGGTCGAAGTCAAGCAAGAGGTGATCGCCCAAGACGCCGCCGCCGCCGCGTTGCCCGCACCCGAAGAGGGCGTCGATGGCTTGCTGGAAGATCAGGTCGAAATCAGCGGGGCCCTAGAAAACGCTCGGCCCAAGGCGCTGCTGAACGGTCCGGCCGAACAACTGGAAAAGCGGATGGATCTGGCCCGCGCGCTGGTGACCGAGGATTCCAAGCGCGCGGTGCAGGTGATCCGTAACTGGCTGGCCGGTGAGGAAGGATAAGCGATGGCGGAATTGACGACGGTTTTCAAGGGTGTCGAACGGGCGGCGGTGGTGCTGATGGCGCTGGGCGAAAGTCACGCCGCTGAAATCCTGCGCCATCTGGACCCACGCGAACTGCACAAGCTCGGCGTCGCCATGGCCAATCTGGCCAACGTCAACCGGGATCAGATCAGCGAAATCGTCCATACCTTCAACGAGGAAGTGCACAATCAGAGCACGCTGACGCTGGACGGCGAAAACTACATTCGCGGGGTGCTGACCCGCGCCTTGGGCCGCGAGAAGGCGCGCGGCATCCTGGAACACATCTTCGACGGCGAGCAGCAAACCGGAGTCGATTCGCTGAAATGGATGGACGCCGGCGCCATCGCGGGCGGTTTGCGCGAGGAACACCCGCAGGTGGTGGCGCTGGTGCTGTCCTCGCTGCGGCCCGACCAAGCCGCCGAGGTCGTCAACCTGCTGCCGTCGCCGCTGCGCGACGAGGCGCTGTTGCGGGTGGCGATTCTGGACGAGATTCCGGCGGGCGCGCTGGCCGAATTGAACGAACTGATCGAGAAGCAAGTCATGCGCAACATCAACGCCGCCGCCACCTCCAAGATCGGCGGACCCAAGCGCGCCGCCGAAATCCTCGGCCGGCTGGATGCGGCCATCGAAGGCCAGATTCTCGACAACATCAAGGAAGTGGACGCCGATCTCGGCGGCAAGATCGAAGACCTCATGGTGGTGTTCGAAAACCTGCTCGGGCTCAGCGACCGCGACATTCAGACGCTGCTGCGCGAGATTTCCTCGGACATGCTGCTGGTGGCGCTGCGCGGGGCCGACGAGGCGGTGCGGCAGAAGATCATGGGCAACATGTCCAAGCGCGCCGCCGATCTGTTGCGCGACGATCTGGAAGCCATGCCGCCGGTCAAGCTCAGCGACGTGGAAAACGCCCAGAAGGAAATCATGTCCGCCGCCAAACGGTTGGCGGAGGCCGGCGAGATCACCTTGAGCAGCAAGGGAGACCAGCTTGTCTAAAGTCATCTCCGGCGACCAACTGACCGCCTACCAGCGCTGGGAGCTGCCCAGCGTGGAGCTGCCACCCGAACCGGAACCGATTTCCAGCGCGCCGCCGGTCGGGGAAACCGGCGGCAACGCCCGCCCGCCGCGTCCACAGAAACCGCAAAAAGTCGGCGCGACCGTGCCGACCTTGGAGGAAATCGAAGCCATCCAGCGCGACGCCCACGAGGAAGGTTTCGCCGCCGGCTATCAGGAAGGCCGCCGGGAAGGTCGCGATCAGGGTTACAAGAAGGGCCAGCAGGAAGGTTACGCGGAAGCCTACCAGCGCGGTTACGCCGAAGGGCTGGCCGGCGGCCGGGAGGACTTGGCGTCACGGGTCCAGCAGCTCGATCGGATCCTGGGGCTGCTCGGCCGGCCTTTGGAGGCGCTCGATGCGGCGGTCGAGGAACAATTGACCTGGATGACCACCGAAATCGCCCGACGGCTGATCCGGCGGGAGCTACGCACCTCGCCGGGCGAGATCGTGGCGGTGGTGCGGGAAGCGGTCGGGTTGTTGCCGGTGGCCAGCACCGACGTGCAGGTGCGCCTGCACCCCGACGACGCCCAGCTGATTCGCGAGGTGCTCTCGCTGGGCCGCGACGACCAGCCGATTTGGCGGATCGTCGAGGATCAGACCTTGAGCCGAGGCGGTTGTCTGGTCAATGCCGAGCTGTCGCGAATCGACGCGACGCTGGAAAAGCGATTGGGCGCGGTGATCGCGACCGTATTGGGGGACGAACGTGAGCACAATGGCAAACACGCCTGAAGCGGAGCGCGGCCGGCAGTGGAGCGCGCGGCTGGCCCAGCGCCGGGCGCGGATCGCCGAGACGCCGGGCCTGGTGGTGGAAGGCCAACTGACCCGACTGGTGGGGTTGACCCTGGAAGCCGCCGGCTGCGTGGCCCCGGTCGGCGCCCGCTGTCTGGTGGCGAATCCCGACGGCAGCCGGTTCGAGGCCGAAGTGGTCGGTTTTTCCGGCGGCAAACTGTTTCTGATGCCGAGCAGCGACATTCACGGCCTGATGCCCAACGCGCGGGTGGTGCCGACCGGCGGGGTCAGCCAGGTGCCGGTGGGCGACGAGCTGCTGGGCCGGGTGCTGGACGGCTCCGGTCGCTTTTTGGACGGTCTGCCGCCGCCGCCGCGCATCAAGTGGGTGTCGTTGAGCGGCGAGTCGATCAATCCCTTGTTGCGCAAGCCCATCCGCGAGCCGCTGGACGTGGGCGTGCGCGCCATCAACGCGCTTTTGTCGGTGGGGCGCGGCCAGCGCATGGGCCTGTTCGCCGGCTCCGGCGTCGGCAAGAGCGTGCTGCTGGGCATGATGACCCGCTTTACCAACGCCGAGGTGGTGGTGGTGGGCCTAATCGGCGAGCGCGGCCGCGAGGTGCAAGAATTCATTCAGGAAATTTTGGGTCCGCAAGGCATGGCCCGCGCGGTGGTGGTGGCCGCGCCGGCCGACGACCCGCCGCTCAAGCGGCTGTACGGCGCGGCCTTGGCGACCCGCATCGCCGAGTATTTCCGCGATTCCGGCCGGCAGGTGCTGCTGCTGATGGATTCGCTGACCCGCTACGCCCAGGCCCAGCGCGAGATCGCCTTGGCCATCGGCGAGCCGCCGGCGACCAAGGGCTATCCGCCGTCGGTGTTCGCCAAATTGCCGCGTCTGGTGGAGCGGGCCGGCAACGATGCGGTCGGCGGCTCGATCACCGCGTTTTATACGGTGCTGGCCGAAGGCGACGACCAACAGGACCCCATCGCCGACGCCGCCCGCGCCATTCTCGACGGTCATGTGGTGCTGTCGCGACGGCTGGCCGAATCCGGCCATTATCCGGCCATCGACATCGAAGCCTCTATCAGCCGGGTGATGCCGCAGATCAGCGGTCCCCGCCACCAACAACTGGCGCGGCGGTTCAAACATATTTTTTCCACCTACGAGCAGCATCGCGACCTGATCAACGTCGGGGCCTATGTGGCCGGCAGCGATCCGGTGGTGGATGAGGCGCGGGACTACCACCCGTCGCTCAAGCAGTTTTTGATGCAGAAGACCGACGAACAGGTGACCTTGGCCGACAGCTTGCAAGCCTTGGAAACGGTTTTGCAACCGAAACCCAAGGAAGGAAAAACGCGTTGAAAACGGCAAAAGACGCTGAAACCTGATGGCGCCGAAACCCCATCCGTTGCAGGCGGCGGTCCAGGTCGCGCAATCTCGCGAGGAGGAAGCGGCCAAATGGCTGGCGGAAGCGCAACAACGGCTGGCCGAACAGGAAAACCGCCTACAGCAGCTGACCTTGTTCCGGGGCGAGTACGCCAATCAGTTCCAGCAGGAAGGCGGCAGCGGGATTTCGGCGCGGCGTTTTCAGGATTACGCCGCGTTTCTCAACAATCTGGATCAGGGCGTCGCCCAATCGCGGCGGCAATTGGAGCGTTTGCAACAGGAATTGCAACGCAAGCGCCAGGACTGGGTGCAAACCCATGCCAAGACCAAGGCGCTGGAAGAAGTGCTGGCGCGCGATCGGAAAGCCCGCTCGCGGCGGGAAGACCAGCGCGAGCAGCGCGATAGCGACGAGCGCAACCTGCGCGGCTCGAACGCCCGACCCCGCTCGGCGGATGGGGAAGGTTCGTAGTTGACGGTTCGAACAGCAAATATTTTCAGAGAGGACGACAGTATGGCTCAGCTTGAACTCGCCACTGTACCGGCGACCAACGGTGCGGCCGTCAAGGCTATTGCGGCGGGCACCGGAGTTGAAGCCGACGGGCAGGCCACAGCCTCGTCTTTCTCCTTCAGTCAGCTGCTCCAGTCGGACGCGCCGAAAAATCCCGCTACGGCGGTATTGAGCGCGCTGGCGGCGGGTCCGGCGGCGATCGATCTCGCGGCGCGGGCCGGTGACGCCGGAGAACCGCTCGCGGCGGCAACGCCGCCAGCGGGATTGGAGCAGGTGACTGGCGCGGATGGATCGGGTGAGCCGGAGGAACCGACCGCCGGAATCGAGGCGAGCGACGGTTCGGAGACCGCCAGCGCAGAGGTGCCGGCTGAAACGGTTTGGCCGGGTTTGCCATTGTTCATGGACGCCCGCGCGGCGTTGCGCAATGAACAACAGGCTGCCGGTGCCGAGCTAGCCCCGTCCGACGAAACGGCAACCGCTACAGCGGTCGATACCGCACGGCTGCGCGCCATGCTGCGTCAAGCGCCCGCGGCGGATCGGTTGTCTGGCGGCGGTCGGAGCGCGATCAAATTAGTCGGTGAGGCGGCCGCCAAGGTAGCGAAGGACGGCGCGGAGGCGGCTGCTCTGGTTGCTCCGCTAGCCGAGAAGGCAAGCGGGCTGCCGCCGGTATTGACTTCAGCCATTCCGTCAGGGGCGAGCGCTCCCAAGATCGCGCTGGAGGCGCTCGGCTTGCCGCCAGCGCCGGAACCGACCGCGCGCGCGGTGCCGGCCGGCGCCGGCCGAGAGCCCGCGGTAGCCGTTTCGCCGACGGCTCCCGCCGTAGCCGCGCCGGCAGCGGGTCCGTCGCCGGTGCTGGCGGAAGCTTTGCAAGCCCCGCCCGTCCGCCCGTCCGATGCTCGGCCGCCGGTCGAGGCGGTTGTGGCGGCCGGATCGGAGGCGGAAGCGACGAGCGATGTAGAGCCGGTCGTTAATGCCAGGCCGCCCGCGCCGCTTGGTTTGGCCTCTACCGTGACGGCCTCGGTCGATGACGGAGGTATCGCCAATTATTGGCGGCCATTGGCTCCGCCGACATCCCTACCGGCGCCGCTGGTCCGACCGAGCGCGGCTCATCCGTTGCAATGGCAGCCGAATCTCGCTGAATCCTTGGTTCGAGCCGGCGTCGAGCCATCGGTCGCGCCGGGCGTTGCGGCCGTCGCCCCATCGCCCTCATCGGGCATCGCGACCACCATCCAGCCGCCCTCACCGAAACTTGAAACGGATCGAGAGGCCATCCCTCTGGTGACCATGCCTTCGCTCAAAGGGCTGAACGAGGCGGGTCGCGGCTTAACGCCGGTCGGCCAACCGTCGAGCGGGCTTGCCGCGTTCTCCGAGCAAGCCTTGGCGGAAGTGGCGGCCAACCGCCCCGACGCGCCAACGCCGCCCAATAGCGCGACGCCAACTCAGGCCAGCCCGCTCGCACTCGGACCGACGCGCCTGGATGCGCCGACCTCTTCGGGATCTCTGCTGGCGGCTCCAGAGGTGCTGAACCTCCATCAGAAGGATTGGGAGCGGACGCTGGGCCAGCAACTGAGTTGGATGGTGAACAATCAGGTTCATGAAGCCGAAATCAAGGTCAATCCGCCTGATTTGGGGCCGCTCGAAGTCAGAGTGTCGCTGCATCACAATCAGACCAACGTGAGCTTCTTCAGCCACGAAGCCGCCGTGCGGGAGGTGCTGGAAACCGCCTTGCCGCGCCTGCGAGAACTGCTGGATGCTCAGGGAATCAGCCTCAATCACACTCAGGTGGCCGATCAATCGCTGGCCCGCCAGCAGGCCGGGGCCGGAGAGCAATCCGCATACGGCCGACGCGATGACCACAGGACGCCCACGACCGCTCCCGGCGCGGAAACGACGGCTGAACCAACGAAATCTCAACCGCGCACGCGCGGTTTGAAGGGCGCGGTGGATGATTACGTTTGAGCTCAGTCATTAGTTAGCGTTTGGCCTCCCAATCCGCCGCAACCGCCAGCCGCCCATTCCTAGCAACAGGCTTGAGAGCGCCAACAAAATCCAATCGGATAAGGTCGGGATCTCGACGGCCATCAGAACGGTCGGCCCGCCCGGATCGACGATGCGGCCGTTCGCGGTTAGATCGCCGTCGCCCAAGCCGCCGTCGGTGATGGTGAAAGTGGCGGTGTCGCCCGCGAGGTGGGCTTGCGGCAACGGATACCAGTGTGGGCTGCTTTGATCGGGTGTAGCACCGTATTTCCAATAGCTGGCATTTTCGGGCAGCGGAGCGGGATAGCGGACCGTGAATGTCGCCGTGCTGCCCGGTTCGCAGGAATCGAGCGCGAACTCAAGCAACCCTTCAAGGAATCGGTGGGTTGCGGGCGGTGCGACCGGCGCGCTTTCAACCGACACAAAGCGCGTGTCGGGCGAAAAATCGCAGTTATCGCCGCCGCCTGAGAACGTAACCGTGGCATTGCCGCCTGTGGAAGTCGGACCGGTAAAGGTTTTACTCGCGGTTATCCGGGTGAAATGGGCCGCGACATTTTTGGCGCTGGTCACGTTGTCGAGGGCGCAAGCGCCGGTGCCCGCACAGTCACCGCTCCAACCCGAGAACAGATAACCGGAACTGGCAACGGCCGCGCATGTGCTAGCGCCGTTTTGAGGGACGGGGTTGGGGGTGCAACTGACCGATCCACCCTCCGGGGGTACCGCCGTGAGGGTAATGGGATAACTATCGCTCTTCGAGAAGCTGGCGGTCACCGTGCAGGCTTGGGTGATGGGGCCTGTGCTGTAGGTGTTGCCGCTCAAGGTCCCGCCGCAACCGCTGACCGAGGCGATGTAGCCGGTATCGGGCATTACGCTGAACGTGGCGGCGTTGCCATGATTGATCGTTTGCGAAGCCGGAGAGATGCTGCCGTTTGGCCCCGTCGTGGCGGTTACGGAGTAACTGTCAAGCGTGAAGCTGGCCGTGACGTTCTTGGCGCTGGTTACGTTACTTAAAGCGCAAGCAGCACCCGCGCAGTCGCCGCTGAATCCGTTGAAGCTGTAACCCGTATTCGGCGTCGCCGTACAGGTGCTGTCGCCGCCGTGTGCTACTGGATTGGGGGCGCAGCTTACGATGCCGCCGCCTGGCGGGCTGGCGGCGATGAGCACGGCATAGCTGTTGAGCGTAAACAACGCCGTGACGCTTCTGAGGCCGGTGACGTTGCTCAGCGCACAGCTCGAACCCGCGCAGTCGCCGCTGAAGCCGCCGAACGTGTAGCCCGTATTGGGAATCGCGGCGCAGGTTGCCGCCTGCCCGTGATTTACCGGATTGGGTTCGCACGTTATTGTGCCGCCCGCCGCCGGATCGATTGCGGTCACAATGGGATACGTTATCCAGTTCGCCGTGTTGGTCACGGTCGCCGTTGAGTTGGCGCCCGCCGTCACGGTGACGGTTGCGGGACTATAAGACGGCGTGGCCGGTGCAATCCGCCCCAGCCGATGCGGAGAAAAACCATGTCAAAATGGCTGCCATCCCGGACAGTCGGAAAACCGACCCGCGATCGTGATCGTGAAAGGCCATGCTCCATTCCTCAAAGCCAAAATCCGTTAAAAATCTAAAACGGTCCGCCGCGCACCAACCGCACGAGATAACCGGCGTTTTTAACGTCGGTATAAACGCCGCTGGAGGTGAAAAAGACATCCCACGCTTGCGCGGTGTTTTTGGCATACGTCGAGCCGGACCAGAAGCCGGCCGCCACGGTATTGGGAAAATAGCTCGTATCGATGGCGGGATTGCTTCGACCGTAGTGCGCGATGGACTGAAGCTCCTGGATGCGAGGCAAACGCCAATCCTGGTGGCCGCATAGGCCGACCGCGTTGACGGCGGCGATGTAATTGGAGGTGTTGCAACTGGTCAGCGCGCTCCCGCAGACCACGAGCGGTTTGTTGGCCGTACCCGGATTGCCGCCGTTGGTGGCCGCATCGATGCTGTACCAGGTGTATCGCCAATCCTTGTCGCGCAGCCCGTCGTCGTCGGTTTTCACTTCCCACGTCAGGCCGGTCACATGGTCGTAGACGCAAGGATGGGGGGTCGCGCCGGCAGTGGGGGCGGTGGGATTGCCGTCAGCGTCCAGCGCGGTGAAGTCAAAGCCGGCCGCGCCGCCGCCCGTTTTGGGCAACGCTCCCGCGGCGGCGGCGGCATCGCGCCCGTAGCGGCCATCTTGACGGGGATAAGGCGCGGCGTCGCCCGCGTTGGCCGCCGTGCAAGCGACCAAGGTGGTAGTAGCGTCGTAGCAGGTTTGGCCGGTGTCGTTAAGGCCGGCGGCGGTCGCGGCCAAGGGTGCTAACAAGACGATTGACAGTCCGAGTGCGATCAATCCGTGGGGAACGCGGCGCGTTCCAGGGTTGGCTGCTATGGCGGTCAGTCCTTTAGCAAGACGGAAATGGCGGTAGTGGGCTTCCGGCGCTGTACCGACAAATCCTTGAAGCTCGCGAGCGGTCATTTCACGATTCCCTCTAACGTCTAGCCGTTTTCGTTCGGTGCGACACGCGTCCCAGGCGATGACGGTGGCAGTCATCAGCTTACACGGTGGAGCCTTGGCGCAATTCGAGATCGAGCGAGGGCATTTTCCCTTTCGTGAGCCACTGGTCTTGCCATCGGGAAGCTCCTTTTCAGCCTGCCCAAATGGAGAGATCGGGCGCTTAAGACTTTTTTCCTTTCACTCGCCCATTCAAGCGCTCGAAAGGAGCTAAAGGCGCGTCAGGCAATCGAACGAACAATCGAACGAACCGCGCGCTCGACCGTTGTGAATGATGTTATTAACCCACCCGCCGCAATGACGCGCTTTCCGAAGCTTGAGCGGTCTCGCCAGCCAGGGCCTCGGCCGAAGCCGCCATGCGGGCGGTCAACTGCTGGACCGATTCGGCGGCGATGCTGCTGGGGCTGACTTGGTTGTTGGCGTGCAACATGCAGATCAAATCGGCCTCGCCCCGGCTCAAGCCGCACAGCTCCATCACTTCCTCCACGCTCGCCCCTTGCAGGGCCAGCTTGGTCGCGACTTTGAAGAATTTCTGGTCGGCGTCCCGGTTGAGCGGCAGCCCCGGCCCGCCGCTCGGTCCCTGTAATTGTCCAATTTGAACTTCCAGCTTCACCAAACGCTCGCCCAGCGCCGCCAGCGACAGCGCGATGCCCTTCAAATCCTGTCGCAAGCCGCGCGGTTCGTCCTGGACGGCCTCGGCTTTCGGAGCCGGATGGAACAACCGGGCCGCGAAAAAACCCAGCGCGACCAACAGCACGTTGCCCGCCAGCAGAGCGGCAATCGCAAGACCCTGAAGCAAAGCATCATGCATGAATCAGCCCCGGCGTGTTCGTGGACAGGAATGTCAGTTTATTGATCAATGTATTTTAGCGGAAGCTTTTCCGGTCGTCCCCGAGTTCTCCGCAACCGTGGCGGTGGGCGCGGCGGTGACTTGCTCGGGTTCCGCGGGATAGCGGGTGTCGGTGTTGCCCATGATGACCAAGACCACCCGCCGGTTCTGCAAGCGACCCTGCTCGGTTCGATTGTCGGCGATGGGCTGGTATTCGCCGTAGCCGATCGCCGACATGCGTTCCGGGCGCACTCCGTTTTTCATCATCACGCTCACCACGTTGGCGGCGCGGGCCGCCGACAGCTCCCAATTCGACGGGTAAGCCGGGGTGCTGATCGGCCGGTTGTCGGTGAAACCCTCGACCTGAATGCGGTTGGGGATTTCCCGCAGCACCTCGGCGATCAGCGCCAAGGACGGCAACGCTTCCGGATTGGCGATGGCGCTGCCGCTGGCGAACAGGATGCTGTTCTTGATCTCGACCTCCACCCAAAACTCGCTGCTGCGGATGTTGGCCATGTCGGTGCGCACCAGCTCCGACAAATAGCTTTTGAGCTTGGCCGCGACCTTGGCCAGATTCGGATCGCCTTCAGATTTGCCAGCGGCGACCGTGAAGTTTTGAGCGGGGCCCGCTTTCTTGGCGACCGCCCGCTGCGGGCGTTGGATCACCGCCGCCGGCAGCGGCCGCAAGTCGGGCGCCACGCTGGGGCTCATGTTGGGCTGGCCGACCGATTGCGGGGAGGGTGTTCCGACCATGCCGCCCAGTTGGATCGGCTTCATGCTGTTGGGCGTGGTGGAGCGAAAAGCCGCCATCATCGATTCGGACAGCACGCGAAATTTGCCTTCGTTGACTGAGGACACCGAATACATCACCACGAAGAAGGCGAACAGCAGGGTGATGAAATCGGCGTAAGACACCAGCCAGCGTTCGTGGTTTTCATGGGCTTCGGCGTGCTTTTTGCGGCTCATCGCGATGACCTCAGTTTTGAGTGAAGCCTTGCAGGCGCGATTCGATGTTGCGCGGGTTCTCACCGTGGGCGATGGCGATGATGCCCTCGATGATCAGCTCGCACAGACGGGTTTGCTTCTTGATGGAACTCTTGATCTTGTTGCCCATCGGCAAGGCGAACACGTTGGCCAATATCAGACCGTAAATGGTGGCGACGAACGCGGCGGCGATACCGCCGCCCAGCTTGCTGGGATCGGCGAGGTTGCCCATGACGTGGATCAGGCCCAGCACCGCGCCGATGATGCCGATGGTGGGCGCGTAGCCGCCGAGCGCCTCGAAAAAGCTCACCGCTTGCAAGTCATTTTCTTCCCGGATGGACATATCCATTTCCAGGATGTGGCGGATTTCCTCCGGCTCCTTGCCGTCCACCAGCAGTTGCAGCGCCTTGGAGGCGAAGGGGTCCGGCTCCTGCTGGATGTAATCCTCCAGCCGCAGCAAACCTTCCTTGCGGGCGATGTTGCTCCATTCGACGATTTTCTCGATGGCGGGCTGCATGGCGAACACCGGCGGCAGGAAGGCCCATTTGGCGCGGCCGAGCGCCCGCTTGAAGAGGTCCATCGGCACTTGCACCAGCACGGCGCCGACGGTGCCGCCGACCACGATCAGAAAGGCCGGGCCGTTGATCAGCGAGCCGATGTGGCCGCCTTCGATCAACATGCCGCCGACGATGCCCCCAAACGCGACGACCAGGCCGGCGAGGGTAAGGATATCCATGATTCCGCTCCGATGAGGTCAGGGCTTGGGACCGTTCAGCTCGCCACCCGCGCCCGCAGTCGGGCGAGCGCCTGACCGTGCAGTTGGCTGACCCGCGATTCACTGACGCCCAGCACGGCGCCGATTTCCTTGAGGTGCAGCTCTTCGTCGTAATACAGCGACAGCACCAGTTTTTCGCGTTCCGGCAACCCGTCGATGGCCGAGGCCAGCGCCTTGAGCATCGAATCCCGGTTGGCGCTTTCAGCGGGATCGCAGTTGGGGGCGGCGACGCGGTGGGCTTCGCTCTCATCATCCGGGCCGGCTTCATCGAGCGACAGCAGTTTCTGGCCGCGCACTTCGGCCAGGGTGTCGTGATAGTCGGCCAGCGATAAGCCCATCCGATCGGCGATATCGCGGTCCTGGGCCTCGCGGCCGGTCGCGGTCTCCACGGCGCGGATCGCCGCCGTCACTTCGCGGGCCTTGCGATGGATCGAACGGGGCGTCCAGTCGCCCTTGCGGATTTCATCGAGCATGGCGCCGCGGATGCGCGGTTCGGCGAAGGTGGCGAAATTGGCGCCCTGGGTCGGATCGTAGCGGCGCGCGGCTTCCAAAAGACCCAACATGCCGGCCTGAATCAGGTCATCCACCTGCACCGACGCCGGCAGTCGCGCCAGCAGATGGTAGGCGATGCGCTTGACCTGGGGAGCGTGCCGGGCGATCAGATCGTCCGGCGTATCACCGTTGAGGCTGGCGTACAGGGCCACGCCTCTCATGCGGTGCGTTCCTTGAACCGGTAACTGGGATCGATCATCCGCTCGACAAAAAACTGTAAATAACCGCTGGCGCTGCGCGGCATGGGCCAGCGTCCGAGAATCTGGGCGGCGAGCCGGTGGAACGCTTCGGTCGAGCGGCTGTTCGGAAAGGCTTCCACGACCGTACGCTGCGCTTGCACGGCCTTGCGCAACTGCGGGTCTTCGGGGATGAAGCCGCAAAAGTTCAGGGTGACGTCCAGGAACCGGTCGGTCACCCGGACCAGTTTGTTAAACAGCTCGTGGCCTTCCTGGGCGGCGGCCACCCGGTTGGCCAGAATCTGGAAATGATCGACGCCGTGCTCCTGGCTGAGCAGCTTGATCATGGCGTAGGCATCGGTGATCGAGGCCGGTTCGTTGCAGACCACCAGCAACACGTCGTTGGAGGCTTGGCTGAAGGTGATCACGCTGTCGGACAGGCCAGCGGCGGTGTCGATCAGCAGCACGTCCACCGAATCGTTCAACTCGCTGAACGCGCCGACCAGCCCGGCGTTTTCCTCCGGGGTCAGGTCCGCCATGCGCTTGATGCCGGAACTGGCCGGAATGATGCGGATGCCGTTGGGTCCGTTGATGATGATTTCTTCCAGCGTCCGCTCCTGGCTGATCACATGCGACAGGTTGTAATGCGGGTGCAAACCCAGGATCACGTCGATGTTGGCCAAGCCCAGGTCGGCGTCCAGCAGCAGGACGCTCTGGTGTTGCAGGCTCAGCGCCAGCGCCAGATTGACCGTGATGTTGGTTTTGCCCACGCCGCCCTTGCCGCTGGTGACGCAGATCACGCGCACGGGGCGGTGGGAGGGCCGGGGTTGCATTCGGGCGTTCCGCGGGTAGAGCGGCTCAACAGCGGACATCGGCGGTCAACCTCTTCCCGAAGGTCAACGCCAGCGCGTCGTTGACCGGGGCCGCGCCGTACAGTCCGGCGAATTCCTCGCCCATCCGAATCAGCGTGTCGACCTGCGCCGCTTGAAGATCTTCGGGCACCCGCTGGCCGTTGCAGATGTAGGCGAGCGGCAAGGCTTGTTCGTGAGCCGCCGAGAGCACCGCGCCCAGCCGGGTGGTTTCATCCATCTTGGTCAGGATGGCGCCGCTCAACGGCACGCGGGCGAAGGCCGCCATCGTTTCCTGCAACACCGCGTGCTGGGCGTTGGCCGCCAGCACCAGATAGCTGCGGATGCGGGCGGGATCGTCCAGCAGGGTAAACTGTTGCGACAGGCGCAGGTCGCGCTGGCTCATCCCGGCAGTGTCGATCAGGATCAAGGACTTATCGGAAAACACCTTGAGGGTTTCCTGTAATTCCTGGGCGGTGCGGACCAGGCGCACCGGCGCGTCCAGGATCATGCCGAAGGTGCAGAGCTGTTCGTAAGCCCCGATCCGGTAGCTGTCGGTGGTGATCAGCGCCACGCGGTTCGGACCGTGACGCAGGTTGTAGCGCGCCGCCAGCTTGGCGATGGTGGTGGTCTTGCCGACGCCGGTCGGGCCGATCAGCGCCGCGATGCCGCCTTTAGTGAGAATATCGTCCTGAGTGACCGACAAGCCGCGCCCGAGCGTTTCCAGCGCCAGCCGCCACGCCCGCGCGGGGTCGCGCTCGGCGGCGGCATCGGCCAGCCGCAGGCACAGGTTAGGATGGCAGCCGAAGTCCAGCAGTTGGCTCAGCAGGTCGGCGCGGTGGGGTTGTTGGCGGCCCAGCTCGCCCCAGGCCAGGCCCGAAAGCTGCTGTTCCAGCAGGGTGTGCATGATTTGGAGCTCGTGGCGCATCTCGACCAGCAGCGGGTCTTGCGACCACACTACCTTGGCCTTGTCGGGGCGCGGCGCGGCCGCGGGCTCGGCGGCCGGGGCCGGGGTGGCGCGCAACGTTGGAATCACCGACGGCGCGGGTTTGAGCTTCGCTTCGACTGGGGTCACCGCCTCGCCGTCTGCTTCGGCCTCGGCCGCCGCATCCGCCGCCCGCCGCCGGGGCCGGAGATCGAGCGCGGCCGGCGGTTGCATCCCTTCCAGCAGCTTTTCGTCGTAGTCGACCGCCGCGATGATTTCAAAGCCGTTTTCGGAGCGCTGGTTGGAGAGGATCACGGCATCCGGACCCAGTTCTTCCCTTATCTTGCGCATGGCCTCACGGATGTTGGCGGCGTTCAGTCGTTTGATCTTCATGGCACTCGTTCACGCTGTTATCGCGGCTTCGGGGTCCGAGGCAAGCAGCGTTGCGGTTGCCTACTTGCCCACTGTAGCGATGACCTTGAGTTTCTTGTCCTCGGGAATTTCGCTGAAAGCGAGGACGTGGAGATTGGGGATGCCGTGCCGCACGAAGCGCGCCAGCATGACGCGGATCGCGTCCGGAACCAGCAAAACCGCCGGTTGACCCACCAACTCCTGTTTCTGGGTAGTGTCCATCAAGGCCTTGTGCAAGCGTTCGGCCAGTCCCGGTTCCAGGGGAGCCTGCTCGTCCCTACCCATCTGCAAGGTACGGAGCAATATCTGTTCCAATTCGGCGGCGAGGGTGATGACGGCAAGTTCGTCTTCCAAGCTATTGATATTCTGAATAATCATCCGGCCGAGTGCGATGCGGACGGCAGCGGTCAGAACGTCGGGGTCCTGACTCCGGGAGCCGTGCTCCGCCAAAGTTTCGGCAATGGTGCGCATATCCCGGATCGGCACTTGCTCGACCAGCAGGTTTTGCAGCACCCGCACCACCACCCGCAGCACCAGGGTTTTCGGCACCAAATCCTGAACCAGGCGCGGCATGGCCTGAGCCAGCCGATCCAGCAGTTGCTGGGTTTCCTCGTGGCCCAGCAGTTCGTGGGCGTGGCCGAGCAGGATCTGGTTGAGATGGGTGGCGATGACCGTGCTGGCGTCCACCACGGTGTAACCGAGCGTCTGGGCCTGCTCGCGCAGGTTGGCTTCGATCCACACCGCCGGCAGTTTGAAGGCCGGATCTTGGGTGGCCAGGCCGGGCAGGGGCGTGTGGACTTGGCCGGGGTTGATGGCCAGTTGCCGGTCGGGAAAGGCTTCGGATTCGGCGGCGGTCACGCCCAGCAAGGTGATGCGGTAGGCGGTCGGGGCCAGATCGAGATTGTCGCGAATGTGGACCGGGGGAATCAGGAAACCCAGTTCCTGCGACAGCTTCTTGCGCACGCCCTTGATCCGGCCCAGCAACTGACCGCCCTGATTGCGGTCCACCAGGGCGATCAGCCGGTAGCCGACTTCCATGCCGATGGTATCGAGCGGCGGCACGTCGTCCCAGCCGACTTCGCGGTTGTCCGCGCTGTCGGCTTCGCCGGGTCCGCCGGATGCCCCAGCGCCGCCGTCGGTGGGCGAAGGCGCGGTCCGGCGCTTTTGGGACAGCCGCCAAGCCATGTAACCCGCACCGCCCGACAAGCCTAGAAACACCAGATTGGGCATCCCCGGAATCAGCCCCAACATTCCGATGATGCCGGCGGTGACCCCGAGCGTTTGCGGGCTGCCGAACAACTGTTGGGTCACTTGTTCGCCGATGTCCTGCGAGCCGGAGGCGCGGGTGACCATGATGGCGGCGGCGGTGGACAACAGCAGGCCAGGCAGTTGCGCCACCAGGCCATCGCCGATGGTCAGCAAGGTGTAGAACTGGGCGGCCTCGGCCAGCGGCAGGTTGTGTTGCAGGGTGCCGATGGCGATACCGCCCAGCATGTTGATGAACAGAATCAGGATGCCGGCGATGGCGTCGCCGCGCACGAATTTGCTGGCGCCGTCCATCGAACCGTAAAAATCGGCTTCCTGGACCACTTCGGAGCGGCGGCGTTTGGCTTCGGCCTGGTCGATGATGCCGGCGTTGAGGTCGGCGTCGATAGCCATTTGCTTGCCGGGCATGGCGTCCAGGGTGAAACGGGCGCTGACTTCGGAGACCCGGCCCGCGCCTTTGGTCACCACCACGAAATTGATGATGGTGAGGATGGCGAACACCACCAGACCGACCGCGAAGTTGCCGCCGACCACGAAATGACCGAAGGCTTCGATCACCTTGCCGGCGGCGTCGCCGCCGGCGTGGCCGTTGAGCAGCACCACCCGGGTCGAAGCCACGTTCAGCGCCAGCCGCAGCAGGGTGCTGACCAGCAGCACGGTCGGGAACACCGCGAAATCCAGCGGTCGCTCGCTGTAGACGGTGGCCAGCAAGATCACCAGCGACAGGGCGATGTTGAAGGTGAAAAACACATCCAGCACGAACGGCGGCAGCGGCACCACCACCATCATCAAAATGACGACCAGCAGGGCCGGCGCGCCCAAACCGGAGCGAGCCATGCCGGTGAGAGTCGCGGCCAGATTCATGGCAAGCAATCCTGCCCTGGATGGCGTCGCGTGCTGGCGAAAGCGGCGGGCGGATCGCGTTCGAGCGACCGGCAAGGGGATGTGGGTCGTGGCGGGGTCATGTCATCCATCGCTATTGGGTGCGCAGCTCGGCCGGCACCGGCACCTCGTTCATCACGATCGGGTCGCCGGTCAGTTCGCCGTCCCGGCGCAGCCGGAAAACGTAGGCGAGCACTTGGGCGACCGCTTGATACAGACCGACCGGAATCGGCTTGTCCAGCGCGCCGTTGTAATACAAGGCGCGGGCCAACAGCCGCGATTCGACCCTGGGGATTTTGTGCTGTCCGGCCAGTTCGCGGATGCGCAGCGCCATGTGGTCGGCGCCCGAGGCGATGATGACCGGCGCTTTCATGGTGTCCGGTTGGTACTGCAAGGCCACGGCGTAGTGCTCGGGATTGGTCACCAGCACATCGGCGGTCGGCACTTTTTCCATCATCCGGCGCTGGGCGAACTCCTGTTGCAAGCGGCGGATGCGGCCCTTGACCTCCGGCTTGCCCTCGCTGTCCTTCATTTCGTCGCGCACTTCCTGCTTGGTCATGCGCAGATTGCGGAAAAAAGTGAGCAACTGAAACGGCACGTCCACCCCGGCGATCAACAGCATCGGCAGGGTCAAAATCAAAAAAGTCCAACCCAGGGTGTCGGCGGTGTGGGCCAGCGCCGGTCCCAGCGGTTCCCGACCCAGGTGCAGCAGCTCCGCCTCGCCCCGCCACAGCAGGATGACCGCCGCGCCGCCGACCACCAGAAATTTGCCCAGGGCCTTGAGCAGTTCCATCAGCGACTGCCAGGAGAACAGCCGGGCGATGCCGGCCATGAGGTTCAGATGCTCCCATTTGAAGGCCAGGCTGAAAGTCCAGCCGCCGAGCGCCAGCGGAGCCGCCAGCGCGATGACCAGCATCAGCCCGAGGAAGGGTGCCAGCAGCAGCAACAGGTCGCTGAAGGCGTGGCCCAGCACGGCGGGAATCTGGCCGGTATCAGCGATTTTTTTCGGATCGAGCGCCAGACCGGCGCGCATTTGCGCGGCCAAGCCCGCCAGCAAGCCCGGCCCCAAGACCAGCAAGCCGGTGGCGGCCATCAGCAACATCGCCAAGCTGGTCAACTCGCGGGAGCGGACGACTTGGCCTTTCTCGGCGGCTTGCTGTTGCCGTCGTGGCGTCGCCTCCTCGGTGCGTTCCTGACCGTCTTCGTTCTCGGCCATCAGCCGGTCCCTCCGGTCAGTTGCCCGATGGTGCGAAAACCTTCATCGAACAGTCCGTTCAGTTGGTAGAGCAGGGTCGGCAGGTTGTAGAGCAGAATCAACAGACCGAGGATCAGGGTGATCGGAAAACCGACCGCGAAGATGTTGAGCTGCGGCGCGGCGCGGGTCATGACGCCGAAGGCGAGATTGACCACCAACAGCGAAGCGACCGCCGGCAGCGAGATCAACACCGCTCCGGCGAACAGGTGGCTGGCCCAGTTGGCCAGGACCCACAGCACATCACGGTCGACCCCGGCCGCCGCCACCGGCAGGGTTTTGAAGCTGTCCACCAGCAACTGCACCAGCAGCAGGTGGCCGTTCAGGCTCAAAAAAACCAAGGTGCCAAGCAGGGTATAGAACTGGCTCAGCAGCGGCGTTTGCCCGCCGTTTTGCGGGTCGACCAGACTGGCGAAACTCAAGCCCATCTGGGTGGCGATCATGTGGCCGCCGAGTTCCAGCGCGGCGAACACCAGCCGCAGCACGAAGCCCATGCTCAGGCCGATCACCACCTGCTGGGCCAGAATCAGCAAACCGGTCGGACTCAACGGTTCGACGGCCGGAACCGGGGGCGTAAGCGGGAGGATGGCCCAGGTCAGCGCCAGCGCCAGCATCAGCCGAATCCGGCGCGGCAGCGTCCGCGCGCCCAGCACCGGCGCGATGCTGATCAGGGCGGCGACTCGGGTCAGCGGCCAGAGAAAGGTTCCGACCCAGGCGGCGATTTCGGCGCTGCTCGGTGGCATGGCGATCAGCCGATCAAGTGCGGGATGTCCTTGAACAGAGTGCGGGTGAAATCGACCAGCAATTCCAGCATCCACGGTCCGGCCAGCAGCAGGACCACCACCAGCACCAGCAGCTTGGGGACGAAGCTCAAGGTCATTTCGTTGATCTGGGTCGCGGCCTGGAACAAGCTGATCAGCACGCCGATCACCAGGGCCGACAGCAGCAGCGGCGCCGACACCAGCACGGCCAGCTCCAAGGCCCGCTGGCCGAGCGTCATGATCGTTTCCGGGGTCACGGCGGTCTCCGGGTTCAGGGCAGATAGAAACTGGAGGCCAGCGTGCTCATCAGCAGGCTCCAGCCGTCCACCAGCACGAACAGCATCAGTTTGAGAGGAAAGGAAATCATCATCGGCGACAGCATCATCATGCCCATCGCCATCAGCACGCTGGCCACCACCAGATCGATGATCAGAAAAGGAATGAACAACATGAAACCGATCTGGAAGGCCGTCTTGAGCTCGCTGGTGAGGTAAGCCGGGACCAGCAAGGAGAACGGCACCTGATCGGTGGACTCCAGCGATTGCCGGCCGGAGAGCTGGGTGAACAGGGCCAGATCGCTCTCGCGGGTCTGGGCCAGCATGAACGCCTGCAACGGCTGCTGGCCTTCCTGAAGGGCCTGCTGGAAGCTGATCGTCTCGTTCAGGTAAGGCGCGAGCGCCCGTTCGTTGATGCGCTCGAACACCGGGGCCATGATGAAAAAGGTCAAAAACAGCGCCAGACCGATCAAGATTTGGTTGGACGGCGTTTGCATGGTGCCGAGCGCCTGGCGCAGGAAGGCCAGCACGATGATGACGCGGGTGAAGGCGGTCATCATCAGCAAGGCCGACGGCAACAAGGTCAGCGCCGTCATCACGGCGAGAATTTGCAGGCTGAGCGACCAGGTTTCGCCGCCGCCAGCCGCCGGCATCACGGTCACCGCCGGCAAGCCCGCCGGCGCGGCCAACGCCGCGGGACCGGCCAGCAGCGCCAGCAGCGCCAGCAGCCAGACGCGGGTCGTTAAGAGTGGGCGCTCAGGGTTTCGAGAGGTCATGAGGCGGTTCCGCAAGCGGTGACGGTTCGAGCCGGAAGGGCGGCGCGTGGGTCGGTCGAGCGTTGCCCGGCGCGAACACGTGCAAGGTCTGAATCTGGGTGGCGGTGACGCCGAGCAGCAGGCGGGTTTCGTCCACCTCGACCAACAACAGGCGCTCCCGGCTGCCCAGCGGCAAGCCGCCGACCAGCCGGATCAAGCCGTCGCGCGGCAGGGCGTAACGGCGCAGCAACCAGCTTAAGCCCACCGCCAGGGCGAGCACCACCACCAGCCCCAGCGTCAGCTGCACCAACAGGCCGCCGCCGGGCAGGGCCGACGCGGCCGGTTCGAGCCGGCCCGGTTCGCCCCCCGCCGCCGCCCGCGCCGCCAGGGCGAGCAGCAGCGCGCTCGTTGCTGGCCAGAGGTTCATCGCAGCCGCCGAATCCGTTCTTCCTGACTGACGATATCGGTGATCCGCACGCCGAAACGCTCGTTGATCACCACCACTTCGCCGCGCGCCACCAGACAACCGTTGACCAGAATGTCGAGCGGATCGCCGCCCGGCCGATCCAGTTTGACGACCGAGCCTTGGGTCAGCCGCAACAGTTCGCGGATGCTCATGCGGGTGTGGCCCAGCTCCAGCGACAGGGTGATGGGAATATCCATCACCAGATCGAGATTTTGCCCGGTCTTGCCGCCGGGCAACTCCGCGCTAGCGTCGAACGTGGTTTGCTCCGGTTCGATGGGGGTGGCTTGAGAGTTCATGGGAGGTCTCTAGGAAAGCGGTAGGGCGTTTCGGCGGGAGTGGGAAGGGCGCTCACGATTTGGCCGCGAACGGCGCGAAATCATGAATCGCCGCCGACTGTTCCAGCCAGTCGCTGGCCGAGCCGAGCGGCCGTTCGATCTTGAGCGCGCGCCAGCCTTGGGCGACGCCGTAGGAGCCGCTGTAGACCGGAACATCCTCGACCCGCAGCACGGCGGTGGAGGGAATGTTGACCGGAATCACGTCGCCGATTTGCAATCCCAGCAATTCGCGGAGGCTCAGCTCGAACCCGGCCAGCGCGCAGCGCACGTCGATCTGGCTTTCCTGAATGCCATCGCGCAGGCGGTCGGTGAGCTGCTGGTCGAACTTGGGGCGTTCCTTGCAAGTGCTGTTCAGCAAAATTTCCCGAATCGGCTCCAGGATCGAGTAAGGCAAGGCCAAGTGCAGGGCGCCGGAGATGGCGTCGCGGCCGACGGTCACGCTGCTCACCGCCAGCGGTTCGCCGGGATTGAGCGAGGTGACGAACTGCGGTTTGTTTTCGGAGCTGACGTGGCTGCATTTCAGCGCGGCGAAGGGCGACCAGGCTTCTTCCAGGCTGCTGAAGCACAGTTGCAGCAAGCGTTGGATAAAGCGGGTTTCGGTGGTGGTGAAACCCCGCGCGTTGGTCGATTGGTACAGCCGGCCAGACCCGCCGAAAAAGGTGTCCACGATCAGGAAGATCAGTTCCAGATCGAAGATCAGCAAGGCCGGGCCGCTCAGCGGGCTGATGCCGATGATATTGACGCTGCACGGCACGCTGAGCGAGGTGGTCAGATCGGTATAACTGCGTTTCTCGATGGTGCCGACGCTGACGGTCAGCTCCCGCCGCACCAGCTCGAACAGACCGATCCGCAGGCGGTGGGCGAAGCGTTCGTGAATGGTTTCCAGCACCGGCAGCAGGCTGTTGATGGCGTAGTCCTGACTCGCCAGATCGTAGAGCGTGGCCTCTTCCTTGGAAGCTCCGGCTTGCGCGCCGGATTCCCGGGCCTTTTTGGAAACGACTTCCATCAGCGCATCGCGTTCGTCCCGAGTCAGAAATTCGTCGGTGGACATGGCGTTACTGCATCACGAAGGCGGTGTAATAAATCGCTTCGATGCCGGGTTCGCCGATTTCCTGATTGAGGATGGTCTGAACCTGCTCCAGGGCTTGGGCGCGCAGTTTTTCCTTGCCCTCGTTGGAGTTGAGAAGTTCGATTTTTTGATTGCCGAACAGCAGGATCAGGTTGTTGCGAATCTGCGGCATGTTGTTGTTGACGGCGTCGATCACCACTTTATCCCTAGCCATCACCGACAGGCCGATTTGCAGGTAACGCATCATCCCCTGGTCGTCGAAGTTGATGATGAAGGGTGGATCGAGCGGCTGATAGATCGCCACGGTTCCACCGGCCGGCGCTTCGCCGCCGCCATGGCCGCCGCCGGCTTTAGCGGCTTTGGCGGGTTTCGCCGCCGGCTTGTGATCGCTGGGAGCTTCGGCGGTCTGGTGCAGCGCTCCGGTGAAAAACAGGGTCGCGCCGACCGCCCCGGCCACTAAAACGAGGGCGCCGACCACGATGAGCAGGATTTTCATGAGGCCGCCTTTTTTGGCGGGCGTCTTGGCTTCTTCTTTCTGAGCCATGCGGGTTCTCAAAGCTTGGAAAATCGATACAAACTTTTATTTAGCAAATAGCGCGCCATTGAGTTTCTGCGCTATTTTTAAATAAATTTCAAAGCTATAAGGATTGTTTGAGGGCGATGTCGGGAAACTGGCGGAAGCGAAATGGCTGGAACCGCCAAAATCCTGTCGTCAGTTGGAAGCTTTTCAGGCGCGGGGCAAAACGAAGGCGACGACCGTCACTGAATAAGGTCGGCCCGAGCGCGGATGCGTGGGTTCAACGTTGCTTGGAACGATGGGCGATCGGGCTTGGATTTCGCAATGGGGCGAGGGATGGCGGTATTGTCCGATCGACCAGCGAAACGCGGGAACCCGGTCATTTCCGGTTTTTTGCACGGTTGCCGCAGGAAAAAACCCAAAGCAATGACGGTCGCCTTCGGAGTCCTTGGCGCTCGCTTTTCGCCGGCGGGTGGGAAACGAGCGGAAACAAAAGGCGATCGGGCGGCAACGGAGCCGGTGGTTCCTCAAGTCGTCAACAACGCCAAACCACCGATGCCGTAGCGAGGGACGTTGACGCTGTAATCGACTCGCCCCTTCAGCGCGCCCAGCAGCGCCTTGGCGTCGGCCGGCAGTTTGCCGATGTCGGGATACAGGGTCGCCAGCTTGAGGTGCGGGGTCTGCTCGTTCATCAGCAGGGTCGAGAGAATGTTCATCACCTCGTAAAGGTTGTCGAGCATGGCCTGCTCCAGCTTCTTGGTCTTGAGCGTATCCTTGGCCGCCGCCGCCGGCAGCATCGACAGCGCGCAGCCGGCGTTGGCCGCGAACGGCAAATCGCAGACCGCGACGGCGACCGGCTTGTCGTCATCGGAAACGTAGGTCGCGATCAGATTGCCGCAACCGGGTTTGGTGTCCAACGGTTTGCCGGGCGTGACCGGCACGTTGCCGCCGAACAGCATTTCGAGCGTTTGCGCCATCGCCTTGACGTTGGGCAGGATGAAAGTAGTCGTTGCCATAAATAAATTCCCTGTTGTGTCATTGAATTAAAATGGATAAGGCCCGTTGGAAGCGGGTTTTGGAACGGTTGGCGCTCGGAAGGCGCTTATTTTTTGAGAAACGCATCCAAGACCTTGGCGAAGATTTCGGCGGTGAACGGTTTGGTGATCAGAAACTTGGCGCCCGCCTGCGAAGCTTTGGCGCGCATTTCGGCCGAGGACTCGGTGGTGACGAAACCGAAGGGGATTTTGTAGCCTTCCTCGTTGAGGGCTTCCAACAGTTGCAGGCCCGTTTTGTTGGGCATGTTCCAATCCGAAAAAATCAAATCGGGCGCGTCCTTGCGCACCGCGTCCAGCGCTTGGTTGCCGTCGCCGGCTTGCAAGACCTCCAGATTGCCGTAACCCGCCTCCCGCAACGTTCGCCGGACGATCATGCGCATGGCGCTGCTGTCGTCAACGATCAAAATTTTCATACTGCATACACTCCTGTTCGAACAAGCTGATTTGTAAGGGCTGGCCTTCGCAGCGCAGGGTGATGCGCCCGGCCGGCCGGCCCGCTGTGGTTGTATTGTAATGCTCGGTGACGACCGGCAGGGACAGGCGGGACGGCGCGGGCAGCAAGCTTTTCAAATTGCCGCCCAGCATGTGGGCCAGTTCGCCGACGGTATCGCGCAGTTCGGTTTCAGTCACGGCCGGCGGCGGGATTTTGAACAGGGCCGCCGCCGCCTTGCGGGCGATGGTCTTCGGGCAAACCAGCAACATGCGACCGCGCCAGCCGCCCTGGATATCGACTTGACCGGCCAGCAGCCCGTCGGTCGCTGAGCCGGTCGAGCCGCTGTCATCCCGTTGGATATCCAGTTCCAGCATGGCGCTCCAGATGTTTTCCGCCGCTTCCTGGAGCGCGTCCGCGGGCAGCTCTACGAAAAGTTGGTTTGGCGCAGCTGGTAGCATACGGTTTTCCCCAGAGTGATCGGCTCGAAAGCGGGGTCCAGATTGAGGGTGGTTTCCGAAGACCCCAGGAACAGATAACCATCCGGTTTGAGAATGCCGCGCACTCGGGCCAAGATCGCCCGCTTGGTTTCCACGCCGAAATAAATCAAGACGTTGCGCAGGAAGATGACATCCAGGGACGGAAAGCTGGGCCACGCCTGGACCAGATTGCTCTGCTGGAAATCCACCATGCGGCGGATTTCGGATTTCAACCGCCAGTGCAGGCCCTGCTTGTCGAAGTAGCGGGTCAGCAGCGCCGCCGGCAGGCCCCGATTGATCTCAATTTGGGTGTACAGGCCGGCGCGGGCCCGTTCGAGAACGGTTGCGGACAAGTCGGTGGCGAAAAGCCGCAACCGCCCCTTGACCGCGTCGGGAAAATGCTCGCGCGCCAGCAGCGCCACGCTGAACGGCTCCTGTCCGCTGGAGCAGGCCGCGCACCAGATCGTCAGCGGTTGGCCGGGCGGTCGCTTGGCGAGCAACTCGGGCAGGATGGTGGTCTTGAGCGTTTCGAACGGATGGCCGTCGCGGAAGAACGAGGTTTCATGGGTGGTGATGGCCTCGATCACTTTATGATGCAGGCTTTCGCCCGCATCGATTCGCAAGGAAGCGATCAATTCTTGCAGCGAAGCGAATCCGGTCTGCCGGACCAGCGGAGCGAGCCGCGTCTCGATCAGGTAGGCTTTGTCCGCCTCCAGCACGATGGCGGAACGGCGCTGGACCAGATCGCGGATGTAATTGAAATCGTTCCTGCTGATCGTATTATTCATCGGGATAAGGGCGAGCAGAGGTTCGAGTGTCGGTTAACGGCCAGTCCGAATGCGGCGGATGATTTCCACGGCCAGTTGCGAGAGCGGGATTTGACTTTCCGCCAGCCCCGCTTTCGCCACGAAGCCCGGCATGCTCCAAACCACCGAGCTGGCTTCGTCCTGCACCAGGATCTGCCCGCCAGCCTTGTGAATCGCCTCGCAACCTTTCAAGCCATCGTTACCCATGCCGGTGAGCACGACCGCGAGGGTGTTCCCGCGATAAACCTCGGCCACCGACCGAAACAGCACATCGACCGCCGGCCGACAGGAGTTTTCGGGTTCGTTCTGGTTCAGTTGCAGGCGGATTTGTCCGCCTTGGCGCTCCAGCAGCATATGCGAGCCGCCGGGCGCCACCCGGACCTGACCGGGCAGCAGCAACTCGCCCGCCGCGCCTTCGGCGATGTTGAGCGCCGATTGATTGGCCAACCGTTCGGCCAGCAAGCGGGTAAAGATCGGCGGCATGTGCTGGACGATGACGATCGGCACCGGAAAGGTAGCCGGAAAATGCGGTAGCAGCGCGGCCAAGGCGGGTGGGCCGCCGGTGGAAACGCCGATCGCCACCACATCCACCCGCTGGCGCGGGCGCGGCGGGGCCGGCAGCGAACTGGCTCTGCTGTCCGGTTTGAAAGGGGGCGACTGTCCGAAAGGCGACTGTCCGAAGAGCGACTGTCCGAAGAGCGACTGTCCGGGTGATGGCTGTCCGAACGGCGGCCGTTCCGCTGGCGCCCGCGTGACGGGGGTCGGCTGAGCCGCCGGCGCCGGGGCGGCTAAATGGCGGCAAAAGGTCTTGATGCGCGGAATCAACTCGTCGCGCACCCGCTGCAACGCCGTGGCCATGTTGCCGGTGTTGGACGGTTTGGTGACGTAATCGTTCGCGCCCAGCGCCAGCGCTTCGAGCGTCACGATCGCCCCTCGCTCGGTGATCGAACTGAACATGATGACCGGCAGGCGGGGTTGGCGCTTGCGGATTTCCGCCAAGGTTTGCAGGCCGTCCATCTCCGGCATTTCCACGTCCAGAATCACCAAATCCGGGTTGATGGCGGCTAGTTTTTCCAGTGCTACCCGGCCGTTTTGAGCGTGGCCGGCCACTTCCAGCATCGGGTCGCCGGATAAGACATCGGCCAGCAAGCGGCGGATCAGCGCCGAATCGTCGACAAGCATCAAGCGAATTTTATTGAACATGGCTAATGACTTGAAAGTCCTAATAAGTTGAGCTTCCCTAGCAACGCGTCGCGGGTGAACGGCTTCATCACGTATTCATCGGCGCCGGCGGCCAGCGCTTCGGCGACGCGTTCGAGCTCGGACTCGGCGCTGACCATCAGCATCGGCAAGTCGCGGTAGGCTTCGAAGCGGCGCACGGCGCGCAGGAAATCGCAACCGTCCATGTGCGGCATCTGCCAGTCCACCAGCACCGCTTCGATGTCGTCCCCGCGTTTCAAACATTCCAGCGCTTCGCGGCCGTCGCCGGCCTCGACCACCTTGAAACCGGAACCGCTCAGGATGTCCCTGAGCAGCGACCGCATCGCCAGGGAGTCATCGATGACCAATACCGCCATGTCTTTGCCCTCTCCGTTGCGCCGCTGGTTCAGGTCACCGCGCGGATGACGCCGCGCCCCGGTCGATGGCCGCTGTGAAAGGCGCCGGGTTCGTAGCGGAAGCGGTCGACCAACTGTTGCAGTTCGGCCGCCATGCGCGCCATTTCGCTGGAAGCCATGTGCACATCGTTGGCGCTGCCGAGCGTGCTTTGGGTCGCTTGGGCCACGTTGGTGATGTTCTGGGCGATTTCGGCGCTGCCTCGGGCGGCCTCTGATACGCTGCGGCCGATCTCGTTGGTGGTGGCGGTCTGCTGTTCGACCGCGCTGGCGATGGTGATTTGAATGTCGTTGATCTGGTTGATGATGGTGCTGATGCCGCCGATGGCGTCCACGGCGCTGCCGGTGTCCATCTGAATGGCTTCGATCTTGCGGCCGATTTCCTCGGTGGCCTTGGCGGTTTCCTTGGCCAGCTCCTTGACCTCGTTGGCCACCACGGCAAAACCCTTGCCGGCCTCGCCGGCGCGGGCGGCTTCGATGGTGGCGTTCAGCGCCAGCAAATGCGTCTGCTCGGCGATGGAGGTGATGACCTTGATGATGTTGCCGATGCCGGCGCTGCTTTCACCCAGCTTGCGGACGGTGGTGTTGGCGCTTTGCGCCATGGTCACCGCCGAGGCGACGACCTTGGCCCCTTCGGCGGCGTTCAGGGCGATTTCGCGGATGCTGGCGCCCATTTCCTCGGTGGCGGTCGCCACCGCCTCGACGTTGGCGCTGACCTGATCGGCCGTCGAGGCGGCCATGGTCGCTTTATGAGAGGCCGCCTCGGCGTTGCCGCCCATCTGCTGGCTGACCATGGTCAGTTCCTCGGCGGCGCCGGCCAGCGTCTGCGCGGTCTGGCCGATGCGCGCCATGCTGTCGCGCAAGGTGGCCAACAGTTGGTCCAACCCCTGCGCCATGCGATCGATGGTGTCGTTGCCGGCGACCGCCAGTTCCTGGGTCAAATCGCCTCCGGCGGCGGCGCTGACCACCTTGAGCATCCGGTCGACCTTGGTTTGCAGCAGGTGGTTCTGCTCTTTTTCACGGTCGTCCACTTCCTTGACGCTGCGCTCGTTCTTGACCTTGTCGGTGACCCGCTCCCAGGTGATCATCGGCCCTTGATAGCTGCCGTCGCGGTCGTGAACGGCACTGAAATACAGTTCGCAGGTTTCGCCGCCCAGGGTGACGGCCGCCTTGTGTGGCAGTCGCGCCGGATCGGCGATGATGCGGCGCAAATCGTGCTGTTGCGGGAAAAACAACTCGACCGGCTGGCCGATCCACCCGGCAGCGGGGACCGTCAAAGACCCTTCCATCCGGCCCAGCAGCCGTTCCATGGCGGGGTTCAAATAGCGCAGCCGCAGCTCGCGATCCGCAAACATCAGTTGGGAGGGGGTGCTCCGCACCATCGACAGCACCCGGCCGACTTGCTTGCGCTCTTCGGCGACCTCGGCCCAATTCACTTTATCGGCCTGCAACACGGCGTGAATGTTTTGTACGGCTTGGTTGAGCGCGCCGGTCATTTGGCCCAGTTCGTCGTTAGAGGCGACGGGCGCTTGATGGGAAAGATCGCCGCCGGCAAGATTATTGGCCAGTTCCAGCACGCCGTTGATGCTGGTCCGCACGCTCCGGCGCAGTCGGAAGAACACGATGAACAGCGGCAGCGCGAGCGCGGTGATCAGCAGGATTTCTCGCAAGGCCGTCGCGAAGAAATCGCTGCGGATCTCATCGACATAAACGCCGGCGCTCAGCACCCAATCCCACGGTGTGAAATGCCGGGCGTAGGCCGTTTTTAAGACGGGTTTGCCGGAGCCGGGCCGCGGTGTCTCGTAGTCGGCGAAACCGCTGCCGTCTCGCAAGGCGGTTTGCAGCAATTCCGCCGGGAGACCGGCGTCGCGACCGCCGCGAGCGGGCTGGTTTTCCAGCTCCGGGCGGGCGGCGTGCAGCAGCAGCCGTTGCTCCTTGTCGAGCACCACGAAATAAAGTTCCTGCTGGCGCATGCTGCGCAGCGTTTCGATGGCCAGTTTTTGGGCCTGTTCGCGAGTGAGCGCGCCGGCTTGTTCCTGCTTCTGATAGCGGTCGAGGATGCCGCTGGCCATTTCGACCAGATTGGACGCCAGAGTCCGGGGTTCTTGGTGCAAGTCCTGCCAGCGCATCCCGAGCGACAGGACCACCAAGAAGATCATATTGGCGACCGCCCAGCCCACGATCAGGGCCAGCTTGCCGCGCAAGTTCAAGTGTTTCAGCACATTCATCAGCCTCATGCTCCTCGT
The DNA here is from genome assembly GCA_016713505.1 of Candidatus Competibacteraceae bacterium. Classification (NCBI taxonomy): domain Bacteria; kingdom Pseudomonadati; phylum Pseudomonadota; class Gammaproteobacteria; family Candidatus Competibacteraceae; species Candidatus Competibacteraceae bacterium. The sequence goes on from JADJPA010000002.1 coordinate 343,376, forward strand.
ACCATCTTGTTCGGTGCGGTTTCGCACCGGTAAAATCCTTCGCCTTGCGCTACGATCGGGCGCTCGCCCGCTTGGGGGCGCGATTCAGAATGTCCCGGCTGAACAGTTTGTCGACGCTCAGCACCAGCAGCAGGCGGCCCTGCAATTTGTAAGCGCCCCTGATCAGTTCGCGGGCGATGCCGTCGAGCGTGTCGGGCGGATGTTCGAAACAGTCGTCGTCCACTTCCAGCACATCGCCGATACGATCCACCAACAGGCTGAAAATCCCTTGTCGGGTCTGGATGACGATGTTGATGGGCAGGCGTTCGTCGGAGCGTTCGCCGACTTGCAGCAAGCGCCGCAGGTCGACGGCGGTCACGATCTGACCGCGCAGGTTGATCAGGCCGCACACCACGTTCGGGGCCAGCGGAACCGGGGTGATCGTCTGATAGCGGATGACTTCTTGAACTTTCTCGACTTCGATGCCGAAGAAACGCTCGTCCAGGAAAAAGGTGCAAAGCTGGCGCTGGTCGGCCATCGCGTCACGCCTCCTCGACCAGCGCCAGCAGCGGCGCCGCGTGTTGCAAGAAACCTTGCACGTCGAACAGTTCGGTCACCCGGCCCTGGATGACCAGCGTGCTGGCCACGCCGCTGCGGGTCGAGCGGCCCTTGATTTCGAAAACGCCTTGAATGATGTCGAGAATTTCATCCACGACCAGACCGATGCGGCGAGCGCCATCGCCGAACACGATGACTTGCAACAGCTTGGTATTGGCGCCGCCGTCTTCGGCTCCGAACGAACGATCGAAGGAACGGCGCTCGCTGAGGATGTCCCGCAGCCGGATCAGCGGCAAGATTTGCCCGCGATACTGCACCACGTCGACATCGCCGGCCCCCTCGACCTGATCGAGTTCGATTTCTTCCAGCCGGGAGACCGGGGCGAGCGGGATGGCCAGCCGGCCGTTGCCGGGCGAGCGGACCACCAGCAGCGTCTGCCGTTCGGCTTCGTGCTCCTTGGCTTCTCGCGCGTGCGCCGACAGGTGCTGGTCGTGGCTGTCGCTCAACACCCGCGCCTGTTGGGCGATGCCCAACACGTCCAGGATCAGCGCCACTCGCCCGTCGCCCATGATGGTGGCGCCGGCGAACACCGGGATGTCCTGTAATACCTTGTCGAGCGGTTTGACCACGATTTCCTGGGTGTCGTTGATCTGATCCACCACCAGTCCGAACTGGTGTTGGCCGGCTTGCAGCACCACGATGTTGATGACGCCAGAGGTGGAGCCGCTGTTCAGGGCCAGCTCCCGGTTGAGATGCACGATGGGCAACAGCTTGCCGCGCAACCGATAAACCGGATTGCTGTGGACGTATTCGATGGCGGTGGCGCGCTGCTCCTCGTTGACCCGGATCAGTTCCAGCAGGTTGACCTGGGGGATGGCGAAGCGCTGTTTGCCGCTGGTGACGATCAGCGCCGGCACGATGGCGAGCGTCAGGGGGATGCGGATCTTGAAGGTGGTGCCACGGCCGAGTTCGCTTTCCAGATCGATGACGCCGCCGATTTTTTCAATGTTGGTCTTGACCACATCCATGCCGACGCCGCGCCCGGAGATGTTGGTGATCTTCTCGGCGGTGGAAAAACCCGGCAAAAAGATCAGGCGGCGGATGTCCTGATCGCTCATGACGGCGGCGCGCTCCTGAGTGATCAGCCCTTTTTCGAGCGCTTTGTCGCGCAGCTTGATCGGGTTGATGCCGGCCCCGTCGTCACCGATTTCGATGTGGACCTGGCCGCCTTCATGGTAGGCGCGCATCGCCAGACAACCTTCCGCCGGTTTGCCGTTGGCCTGGCGGATCGCCGGCAACTCGACGCCGTGGTCGATGGCGTTGCGGATCAAATGGGTCAGCGGGTCCTTCATCGCCTCGATCAGGCTTTTGTCGAGTTCGGTTTCCTTACCTTCCATGTCGACCCGCACCTGCTTGCCGCAGCTGACCGACAGGTCGCGCACCACGCGGGGGAACTTGGCCCAGATGTTGTTGATAGGCTGCATCCGGGTGCGCATGATGCCTTCCTGCAACTCGCTGGTGATCAGGTTCAAACGCTGCGACGCGGCCAGCAAGGGCGGATTTTCCTGCAACACGCTGTATTCGAGGATCTGGTTGCGGGCCAGCACTAGTTCTCCCACCAGATTCATCAATTTATCCAGCAGCGGTACATCTACCCGGATCGAACTGTCAGCGATGGTCGGCGGTGCGCCGGCGGGTGCGGCGGGTGCGGCGGACACGGCGCTGGAGCGCTCCGGCGCTGCCGGGGCAGGCTCGGCTTTGGGCGCGGGCGTGGCCGGCGCGGGACGAATGGCTGCGGCGGGAGCGGGCGTCGGCGCGGGAGCGGGCGGTTTGGCGGGCGGCTCTCCGAAAAAAATCAGATTATCGGGCAGGGCGCTGGACGCCGAGCTTGCTTTGGCCGCCGCTTTTGCTTTTGGCGCGGACGAGATGGGGGGCAGAGCCGGCAACAGGCTCGCGGCGGGTGGAGCCTCCAAAAAGATATCGTCGGGTGCGGGACTTGTCGTGTCCGCTGCCGAGTGCGGCGCGGCCTCCAGGAAAAAATCAGCCGTCGCGGGTTCTGGCGGGTTATCTGCTGTCGGCGGCGGCTCATCCGGCGGTACGGATTCCAATACCGGCGATTCGGAAACCGAGGTTGCACCGCCTTCTTTAAGGCGATGCAGGGTGTCAATCAGATGCTCATAGCCTTCTTCACCGTCGCCTCCGGTGCGTTCGACTTCCCCTAGCATGGTCCGCACCGCGTCCAGCATGTTCAGCAGCGCGCTGGCGATTTCACGGGTGAATTGCAGTTTGCCATCCCGCAGCAGCGATAACAGGTTTTCACCGGCGTGAGTCAGTTTTTCGAGGTGGCCAAAACCGAGAAAGCCGCAGGTTCCTTTAATCGTGTGAATGGTGCGAAAGATACTGGCGAGTGTGTCCCGATCATCGGGATTTTGTTCGAGCATGACGAACTTGGTGTCGAGTAAATCCAGACCTTCCATGCTTTCGGTCAGGAATTCTTTAAGGATGTCATCCATAGCCGATAGCGTCGCTCAGAAATTAGGCATTGGCCTTTGCCGTCAGTGATAAATCGGTGGTGAATCTATTAATGGGGGTAAGCGATACCGCCTAAAGCAATAACCGAACCAACCTGCTGAATGAGCCTCCGCAAGGGCTTGACGCGCCTTGGCGGATTGATCGCGCTTCTTGCAAAGCGCAATGCCGCGCGGCGCTGCTGAAGCGGCGACAAAGGATTGACTCAGCGAAAGATGGGTGTCGCCAAAATATTGGCATTGCCATTTGGGAGGCACAGGGTGATGCGAGATGGCGATTGCGGCGCGACATCGTGTGAGTACCTGCTGATATTTGCAGGCAAGATCCGACTTTATCGAGCTTGCAAACACACAGCGCCACTCGGCGGTAGGTTCTTAAAAATAGTTAATAATTTTAGTTAGATATATTTGGTCGGCTTCCAGCGAGGCCCGGTTTTTCCAGGGCGTAATGCAGAGAAAAAGTGACAGTACCGCAGAAAGTATTTGGTAGGTTGGTATTGATATTGCTTGCTCGCCGCTATGGCCGGTCATACTCGACTGGCATGAAGACTCCTTTATTCAGAGTGAGCTAATATTTTATGAAAATTAGTAACTACATGAATTTACTCAATGAAAAAGCCAGTGATAGCGGTAGCCGTCGTCTGGATCGCCTGGAAAAGCGGCGGGATCGCTGGGATCAGGCATTTGACAAATTACAGCAGGAAGCGATCGATGCGGGGGATTCTGAGAAAGCTCAAAAAATCTTTGAAATGTCCGAAACGATGGAAGAAAAGCTAGATGCGAGATTGGATCGGTTGGAAAAGAAAACCGGTGAGTTTAACTGGAATCGTCATTTAGATAATGCTTTCGATAAGCTACAGGCCAAGGCTTATGAAAGTAAAGACACTGAATTGGCTGAAAGCACCTTTAGCTTGGCTCAGATCATAAAAGGTGGTGAATTCGATTCCACCAAACAAGCGCTATTAGAAAAATTTTTATCGGATTCAGCAACAACGACCGCCAGTAAATTGGGCCTAAGCAATATTCCTTCCAGCGAACCTGGTTGGAATGATCTCATGCAGGCCACAACTCAAAAAAGCGCTCACACTACGACAGATTCTAGTAGCGCCACTACTACGGGAACCTCCACTAGTACGGAATCTGGTAATAAAGTAGTTAGTAATACCGGGACTAATAGCTCCGATTCTGTTTCAAAAAGCAGTTAAAAGGACTTGAATAATCTAGATGGTTAATGAATAGATTCTATTCATGGCCTTGCTCTAGAGCGTTCAAGATTATCAGAGGGATGCTATCTCAATAGTAGATTGATGGGTGGTTAGTATTCAGCGATAGGTATGCAGTTGCTTATAAATTCATAGAATAGCTTTGATAACAATCGCTTGTTGGTAGCTTTTACTATATTTGTTATCAGCAAGCGAATTTATAAAGAGACGAATTTTGAGTTTTACAGTGCTTCGACGGTCCCTCAGAGCTTTTTGCAACCAAGCACAAGGTTTCATCATGCTGTAGCCTTCAGAAGGCTGACCAGCACGCCTCAGTCACTCCTTCCAATAAGTCGGCGGCAAGCCATCACTAATTGGTCAGTTTGATAACAAAGCTGCTGAGGCCACTAGCATGGGAAGTGACAAGAGTTTTAAGAAACGCACAATCTTGATAAAGCGGATTTAACTATAGAGGTTGCTATTTTGGGTTAATAAGGGTTTTTTGAATGATGGCGCTGATAACACTTACGAAAGCACAGCTCATAACAGATCGGGGCATATAATGTTTAAAAAACTTAGACTGCGTACTCAGCTTAATATAGGCTTTGCTCTGGTTATTACGCTGCTCGTCATTGTCTCGGGAACAGCCTATTGGGGCTTGCAGGCCTCCTTCAAGGGTTTTGGCGAATATCGCGCCATCGGTCGAAATAGCTTGCAAGTTGCTGAGTTTGAAGAGCGCTTACTAAATGCTCGTCTGGCGATTCAAAAGTACATCAATCAAGAAAACAGCGATTATGCAAAGCAATATCAAGATTTTTCCACAGAGATGCACGAGCAGGCCAAACGTCTGAAGAACACAGTTGATTCAGAACATGTCAAAATGGCTGAGTCAATAGATCAGCTAATCAATAAATATGATAGTAGTTTTACTCAAGCAGTGACATTAACTCAACAAAAGAATGAAATAATTAGAGATATGGCCGAACTAGGCCTCGACATGCGGCGGATTGTCGAAAGCGTTATCGAAAATGCGGCCAAAGAAAATAATGCTGAGCTGCTGATGTCGGCTGGAAAAGTAGAAAACCAATTACTTATTGCACATTATGCACTCCTTAAATATGTTCAATCTCGCCTCCGCGCTGACTTTGACCAAGCAAAAGAAGAAATTGCTTCCAAGCTGGAAGCTGTTAAAGATGAAATGGATGTAAGGGCTGAAAAGGCTGGCGATTCTTATCGAGAACTGCTTGAGGATTTTGAAAAGATTCATAAATCTTATTTAGGGATGCTGCCCAAATTGCTGGACTCAATCGAGCAAGCCGACGACATTACTAAAAATACCCTCGCTCAGCTCGGCGGTGCGATCAGTAAGACGACGCAGGAACTCAGAACGCAATATCGTACCGCTCAGGATCATCTCGGCCCGCAAGTTCAACAGTCCAACGAAGTGGCGGTTGCGGTGGTGACTTGGCTATCGATCGGTGCGGTACTGCTAGGGATCGCCTTGGCTTGGCTATTAGTTCGAGCCATCCGCCGACCGATTGGAGGTGAGCCAATGGATTTGGCGGCGTTGACTGAACGGATCGCTCAAGGTGACCTCACCGTACACTTTGAGAGCACCGGCAAGGAGACTGGGATTTACGCCGCCATGCGGGACATGGTTGCTCAGCTCAAAAATATGGTCGGCCAAGTGAGCCGAACCACGAGCCAAGTCAGCGCCGCATCCGCTGAAATCGCCCGAGGCAGTTCGGACCTGTCGCAGCGGACGGAAGAGCAGGCCAGTGCGTTGGAAGAGACGGCCTCCTCGATGGAAGAGCTGACCGGGACGGTCAAGCAAAGCGCGGAGAACGCCGGACAAGCCAATCAGCTAGCGAGCGCGGCGCGCGCGCAAGCCGAGCAAGGCGGCCAGGTGGTGGAGCAAGCGGTGGCGGCGATGGGGGCGATCCACCAGAGCAGCAAAAAGATCGCCGACATCATCGGGGTGATCGACGAGATCGCCTTCCAGACCAACCTGCTGGCCTTGAACGCCGCGGTGGAAGCGGCCCGAGCCGGCGAGCAGGGTCGGGGCTTCGCGGTGGTGGCCGGCGAGGTCCGCAAGCTCGCCCAGCGCAGTGCCGACGCCGCCAAGGAGATCAAGGCCCTGATCACCGACAGCGTGACCAAGGTCGAGGACGGCGGGGCGCTGGTCGAGCGCTCCGGGAAGACCCTCCAAGAGATCGTCACCGCCATCAAGAAAGTCAGCGACATCGTGGCGGAAATGGCCGCCGCCAGCCGGGAACAAGCCTCCGGCATCGAACAGGTCAACAAAGCCATCCTCCAGATGGACCAGACCACCCAGCAAAACGCCGCCCTGGTCGAACAGACCGCCGCCGCCAGCCACGCCATGGGCGAGCAGGCCCAGCAGCTCCAACAGCTCATGGCCTTCTTCAAGCTCGACGGGCAGGCCGCCCTTGCCTCCCAGGCCACGAGCGCTCCAACGGCGAACGTCGCCAAGACGCGCCCGGAGCTACGGGCGATTGTTGGCGCTAGTTCGCGCGTCAGCAAACCGATTCCGGCCAAACCGAAGGCTGCTATTCGTCCCGCGCCGGTCGAGAAAAAGATTGTCGCTGCCCAAGGTTCGGAGGAATGGGAAGAGTTTTGAGAGTCTGACAAGCCGTATCACCACGCTGGGTTCAGTGTTTTAACTGAGCAATTGAAGCATTAAAATCAGTTGTTTTTGAAAAGAAAAACTGGATTAACTGCGATTCAACACGATTAAGGAGTAGTGAAATGAGAACTGTATTGCTAGGTATTAGTTTAACTTTTGGATTAATGGTTAACGCCTTTGCAGCTGAATTTGGAACCGCTGAAGAAGCCCAAGCACTTGTTAAAAAAGCCATCGCTCATATTCAGAGTGCCGGGCCAGAAAAGGCTTATGCCGATTTTACCGCCAAGAATCCAGAATTTGTAAACAAAGATTTATATGTCTTTGTCAATGATGTTAAAGGTAATACTTTAGCGCATGGCACCAACGAAAAGCTGGTTGGAAGAAACATGATTGACTTGAAAGATGTTGATGGAAAAGCGTTCCTAAATGAAATAAGCGAAAAGGCTAAAACTCAAGACAGCTTCTCGGTGGATTATAAATTTACCGACCCAGTGACCAAAAAAATATTACCTAAAACAATATTTTGCGAAAGATTAAAAGATACGGCCGTATGTTCTGGAATTTATAAGCGTTAAGGTCAAGGTGCCGCATGGTCATAATTGCTTATGGCCATGCGGATTAAAATAGGCCTATTTACGTGTGTTGCTTCAGGGAGAATCAAATGAAGCTTTTTTACAAAATTCTTTTTGCGCCAAGTTTGATCATAGTTTTTTTAAGCGCTCTTGTAGCTACAGCGTATTGGGGTCTATATTCCGAAAAAAAGGCTTCTGATACAATTTATTCAAGGCAGAATTCTATTGGAAATCTACAAGAAGGTTATCAAAAAATGACAGATGCCCAAGCTAAAATTTATCGGTTATTAGCTTGGTCTTCCACTCTTGCTCAAGATAAAGTTCAAGAAAAAACTCAGCAAATTTCTAAAATCATCGAGACAGCTAAAGAAGATTTTAAGAAAGCAGAATCTTATTTAATGACAAAAGAACTTGATGATATCCAATCAATGGTAGGAAGTTACCATGAAACCGTGCTCAAAGGCATAGAATTAAGCGCGGTTGATATGAATATGGGCACCATGGTAATGCAGTCCGCTGATGAGTCGTTTAGTAAATTAGATAATCAACTACGCGAAATCATCAAGAAATATGACCTGGATAATAAAAAAATAAAAGATGATAGTGTGCAGGCTTTTAATAAGTCGCTTGTGTTATTTGCCGTTCTATCTTTAATGGCGATTATAGTATCTTTTGTTGTAACCGTAATTATTGCTCGAAGCGTCGCACGGCAATTAGGCGGTGAGCCTACTTATGCAGCTAACATCACAAGAAACTTAGCCTCTGGAAACTTGAAGGAAACCATATCTATTAAAGCAAATGATAACAGTAGCTTGCTGTTTGATATTAAATCCATGGTCCAGCATGTAAGCGGCGTGTTAACTCAGGTGCAAAAAGTGGCTACCAACGTGCGTAACGGCACAGCCGAGATCGCCCGAGGCAGTTCGGATTTAGCGCAGCGGACGGAAGAGCAGGCCAGTGCGTTGGAAGAGACGGCCTCCTCGATGGAAGAGCTGACCGGGACGGTCAAGCAAAGCGCGGAGAACGCCGGACAAGCCAATCAGCTAGCGAGCGCGGCGCGCGCGCAAGCCGAGCAAGGCGGCCAGGTGGTGGAGCAAGCGGTGGCGGCGATGGGGGCGATCCACCACAGCAGCAAAAGATCGCCGACATCATCGGGGTGATCGACGAGATCGCCTTCCAGACCAACCTGCTGGCCTTGAACGCCGCAGTGGAAGCGGCCCGAGCCGGCGAGCAGGGCCGGGGCTTCGCGGTGGTGGCCGGCGAGGTCCGCAAGCTCGCCCAGCGCAGCGCCGACGCCGCCAAGGAGATCAAGGCCCTGATCACCGACAGCGTCGCCAAGGTCGAGGACGGCGGACAGTTGGTCGAGCGCTCCGGGAAGACCCTCCAAGAGATCGTCACCGCCATCAAGAAAGTCAGCGACATCGTGGCGGAAATGGCCGCCGCCAGCCGGGAACAAGCCTCCGGCATCGAACAGGTCAACAAAGCCATCCTCCAGATGGACCAGACCACCCAGCAAAACGCCGCCCTGGTCGAACAGACCGCCGCCGCCAGCCACGCCATGGGCGAGCAGGCCCAGCAGCTCCAACAGCTCATGGCCTTCTTCAAGCTCGACGAAAACGAGACGAAGCTTGTGGCGATCAAAGAGGATCAGGATAACAGGCAACCCCAGCGCGCGGTGGCAACCAAAGCTGCGAGAGCGCCGATGTCGGTGGGAGGTAGCATCGATTTTTCCTTGGCGGCGAACAAGCATTTGGCCTGGAAGTCGCGCCTGAGGCAATTTTTAAACGGCGAGCAAAATTTGACGGAAGCCGAGCTGGTTTCGCATCGGGAATGCGATTTTGGCAAATGGCTGTATGCGGGCGGCATGACGAAATTCGGGTATTTAGACGAGATGAAGGAAGTAGAAAAACAACATGCCGAATTTCACAGCGCCATCAAGACGCTTATTTCCTTGCAAAGAGAAGGTCGAGATGATCAAGCCAGAATCCAGCTTGGCAAGATCGACCGTCTTTCCGATAAAGTCGTGTCGTTATTGAATATTTTGGAAGGCAAATCAGCGATGAAAAAGCCTCGTCCGGTTGCGAGCAGGGTCGCGGCCGCACCGAAAGCAGCCGCTGCCGCGGCTTCCGAAGACTGGGAAGAGTTTTAGGAGTTAAACAATGAATTTCATCAAATGCCAAGCCGAACTCGATATTGCAACTGTCGGTGCGTTACACCAGCAGTTGCTGGACGCGCTGCAAACCTCGGAACCGTTGGAGATCGACGGTCAGGCCGTGCAAAAAATACACGCGGCAGCCTTGCAATTGTTTCTGAGCCTGATGTCCGAAGCCCAGTCGCAAGGGCTGTCCGTCAATTGGCGCAACCCTTCCCCGGCGGTAGTGGAGGGAGCGCGCTTGCTGGGATTGAGCGACCGGTTGGGATTGGAAACGACCGCAACCCGTTAAACCTATATACCCGCTCCCTGCGATCCCAGGCGTCGGGCCGGGAAACGATCACTGATTTGAATGAAAGGAAAACGCAATTATGGCGACGATACTCGTAGTCGATGACTCCGCATCCATGCGGCAAATGGTGGAATTTACCCTCAAGGAAGCCGGCCATCAGGTCATGGTGGCGGAAGACGGCCAGGCGGCGTTGAACGTTGCCAAGGGCGCGGCGGCCAATCTGGTGATTACCGATGTCAACATGCCTAACATGGATGGCATTACCCTGATCCGCGAACTGCGGACCCTGCCCGCCTATAAGTTCACCCCCATCCTCACCCTGACGACCGAATCCACCACCGAAAAGAAGATGGAAGGCAAGGACGCCGGCGCCACCGGCTGGATCGTCAAGCCCTTCAATCCGGAAAAACTGTTGGCGACCGTCAACAAAGTCTTGGGATGACAGCATATGGCCATCGATATCGGTCAGTTCGTCCAAACCTTCTTCGAGGAAAGCTTTGAAGGACTGGATGTCATGGAGGCTGGCCTGCTAGCCCTACAGCCCGGTACGGCGACGGATCTGGAAAAGATCAACACCATTTTTCGGGCCGCCCATTCGATCAAAGGCGGCAGCGGCACGTTTGGCTTCAAGGACGTGACCGATTTCACCCATCTGATGGAAACGTTGTTGGACGGGATGCGGGAAGGGCGGCTCGGCGTCACCAGCGAAGCGATGAATGTTTTGCTGGAGTCGGTGGACTGTTTGCGAGAAATGTTGGTCGCCGCGCGCGAGAACATCCCCGTCGAACCCGAGCGGATTCAAGACCTACAAGGGCGGCTGGCGCGGCTGCTGAAAAAAGAGCCAACGGAAGCCGGGGCGGGTCCGCATAAATCCGCCGCGCCCGCCGAACCGCCGCCGACGCCCCGAACGACCGGCTGGCGCATTCGGTTCAAGCCGCATCCTCAGTTGATGCACAGCGGTAACGATCCGGTGCGGATGTTTCGCGAACTGGCGGCTCTGGGGTCGTTGACGGTCCGGCCGGATACGGCGCGCCTGCCCCGCTTGGCGGAGTTGCGGCCCGAGGATTGTTATTTGGCCTGGGAGCTGGAACTACTCGGTGAGGTGGCGCGCGACGCCGTGGATGACGTGTTTGCCTGGGTCGAGGGCGACTGCGAGCTGAGCGTCGAACCTTTGACGGCGGAAAGCGCCCCAGAGCGGGCCGCCAAGCCGGCGGCCGAGCCTGTGGTAGTGCCGCCGGCGGGTTCCAAGGCCAGCGAAGAAGGGCGGCAAGGCGAGTTGTTGCTCGAACGGCGCAAGGGCGAGGATCGCCGCAGGGGCGACCGGCGGGTGAATGTGGCGGCATCCGACAGCGCCTCCATCCGGGTCGGCATCGACAAGGTGGATGTAGTCATCAATCTGGTCGGCGAGCTGATTACCACCCAGTCGATGTTGAGCGCTCTGGGCGAGGACTTCGACATGAGCCGGCTGGACAAGCTGCATGAAGCGCTGGATCAGTTGGATCGCAACACCCGCGACTTGCAGGAACACGTCATGCGGATCCGCATGTTGCCGGTCAGCTCGGTGTTCAGCCGGTTTCCGCGCATGGTGCACGATGTCAGCGGCAAGCTCGGCAAGCAGGTCGAACTGCGCATCAACGGCGAACAGACCGAACTCGACAAGACCGTCATCGAAAAGATCGGCGATCCGCTGGTGCACTTGATCCGCAACAGTCTCGATCACGGGCTGGAACCGCCCGAGGAACGGCTGCGCGCTGGCAAGCCGGAAACCGGCGTCATCAGCCTCGACGCTTATCACAAAAGCGGCAGCATCTTCATCGAAGTCGGCGACGACGGGCGCGGTCTCAACCGCGACGCACTGCTGCGCAAGGGCTTGGAAGAAGGCTTGCTCAGGCCCGGCGAAGACTACAGCGACGAGCAGATTTACGAATTGATTTTTCATCCGGGCCTGTCGACCGCCAAGCAACTCAGCGATGTATCCGGCCGGGGCGTGGGGATGGATGTAGTGCGCAGCAACATCCAGGATGTAGGCGGCAGCATTCAAATCGCCAGCCAGCCCGGCCGGGGTACCCGCATCACGATTTCCCTGCCGCTGACCCTGGCGATCCTGGACGGCCAGTTGGTCAGCGTCGGCGGGGATTGCTACATCATCCCGCTGCTGTCGATCATCGAATCGGTGCAAATCAAGGCCGACGCCGTCAACCGGGTGGCCGGCAAGGGCGAAGTGTTCCGATTCCGCGGCCAACCGCTGCCGATCCTGCGCTTGTACGATTTGTTCGGCACGGAAGGTGCTGTAAGTGATTTGGAAAAAGGCTTGCTGGTGGTGGTGGAGGCCGACGGCCGCCAGATCGGGCTGTTCGTGGACGATCTGGAAGGGCAGCAACAGGTTTCCATCAAATCGTTGGAAAAAAATTTCCGGCGGGTGTCCGGCGTGGCGGGAGCCACGATTCTCGGCGACGGTCGGGTGGGTTTGATTCTCGATATCTCCGGCTTGATCCGGGTTAATAACGTAGCGTTGTGAGGTAGATGATGGACGTAAAAAAGACTGAATTGGCCACGCTGGGTTCGCGCGGCTTGCTCAAGCGCGAGGCCACCGCCGAAGGATTGCAGTATCTGACCTTCAGCCTGGCGGGCGAGGAATACGGCATCGACATTCTGAAGGTGCAGGAAATCCGCGGCTGGGCGCCGGTGACCAAGGTGCCCAACGCCCCGACCTTCGTGCGCGGCGTGATGAACCTGCGCGGCGCCATCGTGCCGGTGATCGACTTGCGCTTGCGCTTCAATCTGGAATCGGTGGAGTACACCAAGACCACCGTGGTGATCGTGGTGACGGTGCAGTCGGCCAGCGGCAGCCGGATCATCGGCACGGTGGTGGACGGCGTGTCGGACGTGTTGAACCTCAACGTCGCCGACATTCAGCCGGCGCCGGATTTCGGCACGGCGGTGCATACCGAATTCATCAGCGGGCTGGTGACGGTCGAGGCCGGCATGGTGATGTTGCTGGATGTGGATCGCCTGTTGAGCGTGGAAGAAATGTTCGCGTTGGAAACCGCGCGGCCGGAAGCCCATGCGGCGGCTGCATAATTCAATACTATCAAAAAGATCATGAGGGTGGGCCGTGCTTCGTGGCCCAACCCAACGCGATCGTGATTCAGGGATGCAAGGCGGGTGTGCGGTGAATATCGAGTTTGAATTTTCCGATCGGGACTTTCAGCGGGTCCGGCAGATCATCAACGACATTGCGGGCATTTCGCTGGCGGATGGCAAGCGCGAGCTGGTCTACAGCCGGCTGTCGCGGCGCTTGCGCCAGCGGGGGATGCAGCGTTTCGAGGATTATTGCAATCTGCTGGAGGCGCATGACGATACCGTGGAAATGAGCGAATTCGTCAACGCGCTCACCACCAACCTGACTTCGTTTTTCCGGGAATCCCATCACTTCGAGTTCCTGGCCAAGGAGCTGCTGCCGGAGCTGATTCGCAAGCAGAGCCTCGGCAACCGGCGGTTGCGCATCTGGTCGGCCGGCTGTTCGACCGGTGAGGAGCCATATTCCATCGCCATGGTGGTGCGGGAAACCCTGCCGTCGGTCGGTTGGGACGTGAAGATCCTGGCGACCGATTTGGATTCCAACGTGTTGGCGACCGCCGAACGCGGTGTTTACGACGAAAGTCGCGTCAAGGATTTGTCAGACGCCCGCTTGCGACGCTGGTTTCAAAAGGGCCGAGGGGCGCAGGCCGGCCAGGTTCGGGCTGCCTCGGCGCTGCGCGATCTCATTACGTTCAAACAGTTGAACTTGATGGACGACTGGCCGATGCGCGGTCCGTTCGATGTCATCTTCTGCCGTAACGTGGTGATTTATTTTGATAAACCGACCCAGCGAGTGCTGTTCGAGCGCTTCGCCGACCTGCTGGACGAGCAGGGCCATCTGTTCGTCGGCCATTCCGAATCGCTGTTCAAGGTGACCGAACGGTTCGCGCCGTTAGGCAAGACCATCTACCAACGATGCCTTTAAGGTAACCGATGATGACGACAGCCACGCGCGCCACTAACCGGTTGAAGCATTTACGCCTGCCGGAATTCGGACACATGAGCAGTTACTGGGATCCGGTCCAGAACGTTGAGGTGGTCAGGATTCTGGCGGGAGAATATTACGTCACCCACTGCCAGGAGATGATCACCACCGTGCTCGGCTCCTGCATTTCGGCCTGCGTGCGCGACAAGGTGGCCAACATCGGCGGCATGAACCACTTCATGCTGCCCGAGGAAAGCCGGCCGGGCGACGAGTCGGGGCATCGGGGGTTGACCGCCGACGCCGCTTACGGCAGCTATGCGATGGAACGGTTGATCAACTGCGTCTTGAAGTACGGTGGCCGCCGCGAAAACCTGGAAATCAAGGTGTTCGGCGGCGGGCGGATCATGGGCGGCATGACCGACATCGGCTTGCAAAACATCAGCTTCGTGCGCGCCTATCTGCGCACCGAGGGTCTCAATATCGCCGCCGAGGATGTGGGCGGCGACTTGCCGCGCCGGATGGCCTACCTGCCCGCGACCGGCAAGGTGCTGGTCAAGAAGCTGCGCAACGTGCGCAGCGAAACCATCATCAAGCAGGAGACCGCCTACCGCGACGACCTGCGCCGGCCGGAGAGCAAGGGCGGCGAGGTCGAACTGTTCGGAGATTTCGGCTGATGGCGGACAGAATCAAGGTGTTGATCATCGACGATTCGGCGCTGGTCCGTCAGATGCTCACCGAAATGCTGGCGCGGGATTCCGGCATCGAAGTGGTGGGTTCGGCGACCGATCCCTATATGGCGCGGGAGAAGATCAAGAAGCTCGATCCCGACGTGCTGACCCTGGATGTGGAAATGCCGCGCATGGACGGCTTGACGTTTCTCAGCAACCTCATGCGGTTGCGGCCGATGCCGGTGGTGATGGTGTCGTCGCTGACCGAATCGGGCGCGGCGGTGACCCTGCAAGCCCTGGAACTGGGAGCCATCGACTTCGTGACCAAACCCAAGGTGGACCTGGCGCACACCCTGGACGATTACGCCCTGGAAATCCGGGAGAAAATCCGCATCGCGGCCGGCGCTCGGGTGCAGGAACGCCGCCCGCCGCCCGCCGCCAACCAGCCGATGCGGGTGGTCGAAAAGTATTCGGCCGACGTGATCTTGCAACGGGAGGGCCAGCGGCGGCCGTTCAAGACCACCGAGAGCATCATCGCCATCGGCGCCTCCACCGGCGGCACCGAAGCGATCAAGGAAGTGTTGATCCGAATGCCGTTGAACTGTCCGGGCATCGTCATCACCCAGCATATCCCCGAAGCCTTCAGCGGGCCGTTTGCCCGCCGCATGGATTCCGTATCGGCGATTGCGGTGTGCGAGGCGGCCGACGGCCAGCAAGTGTTTCCGGGACACGCCTACATCGCGCCCGGCGACCGGCATTTGATGCTGGTGCGCGACGGCGCGCGCTACATGTGCCGCCTGAACGACGGCCCGCCGGTCAACCGGCATCGGCCCAGCGTGGACGTGCTGTTTCGCTCGGTGGCGGCCAACGCCGGCCAAAACGCGGTCGGCGTGATCTTGACCGGCATGGGCGATGACGGCGCGCGGGGCTTGAAGGAAATGCGCGAGGCCGGCGCGCCCACCATCGCCCAGGACGAACAGACCAGCGTGGTGTGGGGGATGCCGGGCCAGGCGGTGAAATTGGGGGGCGTGGACAAGATCCTGCCTTTGGAGGCGGTGGCCGGACAGATGTTGCGCTTTGCGGAGGAACATGCGCGATGAAGGTCAATGATATCAGCGCTCGGGCGGTCGGGCTGGCGGACGACCAATCGGACGAGCTGTCGCGGATCGCGACCGAGATTCTGATCGCCCTGCAACACCTTTTGTCCTTGAAGGAAGGCAAGATTCACGAGGACATCCGCCGGGGCAAGACTATCATCAGTGATGCGGTGGTCAAACTAGGCAACAGTTTCAATGGCTTGAACAATCACACGCGCGCCCAGCAACAGTTGGTGGCGTCCTTGATCGAGGAGGTATCCCAGAAAAAGGCGGGCGGGGGGAGCGCCAACCGGGCCAGCGTGCGGGAAATCGCCGACGGCATGTCGGTGATCTTACAGGGCTTCATGGACACCCTGACGCAGGTCAGCGCCCAAAGCAGCGGGGTGATCGCCAAGATGGAAGCCATGACCGACGTGGTGAATCAGACCTTTTCGCTGCTCAGCAACGTCGAAATGATCACCAAGCAGACCAACCTGCTGTCGCTGAACGCCTTCATCGAAGCGGCGCGTTCGGGTGAGGCGGGACGAGGCTTTCAGGTGGTCGCCACCGAAATGCGCAACCTGTCGCACAGCTCGGCGCGCCTGAACGAGCAAATCCGGGTGCAGGTGGAGCAGTCCAAGAAGATCGTCCACGAAACCCGCGATGTGGTCAACCAGATGGCGATGCGCGACATGGCCTCCTTGATCGAGGCCAAGGACAACGCCGACATCCTGTTCGCCAAGCTGGGCGTCATGAACGAATTCATCTCCGAACATCTCGGCCAAGTTTCCGATATCAGCCAGAGCATCGACCGCAGCGTGGGCCTGGCGGTGCAGTCGTTGCAGTTTGAGGACATCGTCGGTCAGTTGTTGGGTCATGCCGATCGGGAGCTTGGCGAGCAGGAGCAGGTGCTGGCGGAGCTGCGCAACCGCTTGCGGGCCTTTACCGAGGCCGCTCAAAACGGCGGCGATACCCGCAAGGCCCTGCTCGAACTGCAAGCCAGCCTGGACGCCATGCAGCGCTCCGGGCTGTTCCAGAAAAGCAAAACCGTTTTGCAACAATCCATGGATGAAGGCGATGTCGAACTGTTTTAACAGGCTCGCCCGCATTTGCCCGACACGATCAGAACCCGGTTGAACCCTCATGCGCACCAATCTCCCCGTCACCGATACCGAATACGAGCTTGCCGACGATGTCGCGTTGGTCTCCATGACCGACCTCGACAGCTACATCACCTACGCCAATCCGGCTTTCATCGAAACCAGCGGCTACACCAAGGAGGAACTGATCGGCCAGCCGCACAATCTGGTGCGCCATCCCGACATGCCGCCGGAGGCCTACGCCGATCTGTGGCGGACGGTGCAGTCCGGCCGACAATGGACCGCGCCCGTCAAGAACCGGCGCAAGAACGGCGATTTCTATTGGGTGAAAGCCAACGTCACACCGATCGTCAAGGACGGTCGGCCGGTCGGTTACATGTCGGTGCGGGTCAAGCCCGGCCGTGAAGAAATCACCAGCGCTAACGCGCTGTATCAGGCGATACGGTCCGGCCAGAGCCGACACGGGGTGCACGGAGGCGATGTGGTCCGCGCCGATTGGCTCGGCAAGCTCAATGGCTGGAGCCAACTCGGGGTCCGCGCCCGCATCTGGATCGCGCTGCTGACGGTGGTGATCGCCATGCTGGGTTTCGAGTGGGCGCGCTGGCAATGGCTGGACGGCGCGGCGGTCGCGGTCGGGCCGGACGGCGCGCGACTCGGCGTGCTGGGTATGGTGGGTCTGGCGGTGGCCGGCATGTTGGGCTGGTGGTTGAATGGTTCGGTGGCGCAGCCGCTGCACGGCGTGGCGCGGATGGCCCAGCGCATTGCCGGCGCGGACCTGACCGACCGCTTGGTGACCTCCCGCCACGACGCCATCGGGCAAGCCATTCGCGGCCTCAATCAAACCAACGTCAATCTGTGGGGCATCGTGTCGGACGTGCGCGCTCAAGCGCGCGCCATGCACGAGGCGACCAGCGACATTTCGTCCGGCATCGTCGATCTGTCGTCCCGCACCGAATCGCAAGCCTCCAGCCTGGAGCAGACCGCCGCCAGCATGGAGCAACTCCATGCGACGGTGCAGCAGACCGCCGATCTGGCGCGGCAGGCCAACCAATTGGCCTCGTCGGCATCCAGCATGGCGCAGCAAGGTGGTCAGGTGGTCAACCTGGCGGTGGCGAACATGGCCGACATCAACCAGAGTTCGGCCAAAATTGCCGACATCATCGGGGTGATCGACGAAATCGCCTTTCAAACCAACATTCTGGCGCTGAACGCGGCGGTCGAAGCCGCCCGCGCCGGCGAGCAGGGCCGAGGTTTCGCCGTGGTGGCGGCCGAAGTGCGCAATCTGGCGCAAAAGACCGCGACGGCCGCCAAGGAGATCAAGAATCTGATTTCCGACTCGCTAACCAAGGTCGAATCGGGCGCGAAGCTGTCCGAGGAGACCGGCAAAGCGATGGCGGACATGGTAGCCTCGATCAACCGCGTGACGGTGATCATGGGCGACATCAACCGCGCGACCACCGAACAGGCCTCGGGCATCGGGCAGGTGAACGAAGCGGCCATGCAGCTCGACCGGGCCACGCAGGCGAACGCGGCGTTTGCCGAAAAGATCACGGCCGCCGCCGTCATGCTCAACCATCAAGCGGATACGCTGTTGGAAGCCGTCAGCATCTTCAACGTCAGCACTGAGTGAGAGCGCGCGGTTTCCGCTGGCGTCCGCCGGAGGAACCGCCCCATGTTCAAGTCATCGCAGAGTTTGGCCCGCGCGCTGGGTTTGGGATTGCTGGCGCTCGCCGCCGCGCCGGCCTGGTCCGGCACGTCCGCCGAGGTGGCGGAATTCGGTCCGAATCCGGGCCGGTTGCGGATGTTTCAGTACCGACCTGACACGCCGCGCGCGCCCGCGCCGCTGGTGGTCGCCTTGCACGGCTGCCAGCAGACCGCGCTGGATTACGCTCGCCAAGCCGGCTGGATGCAGCAGGCCGACCGGTGGGGCTTGGTGTTGTTGTTGCCCGAACAGCAAGAAGCCAACAACGGCCAACGCTGTTTCAACTGGTTTCAGCCGGAATCGATCGGTCGCGACCGGGGCGAAGTCGGTTCGATCCGGCAGATGATCGCCCGGATGCAGGCCGATCACGCCATCGACCCCCAACGTATTTACGTGACCGGTCTGTCGGCGGGCGGCGCCATGACCGCCGTGCTGCTGGCTGTTTATCCCGAGCTATTTGCCGGTGGAGGAATCGTAGCCGGTATCCCCTACGGCTGCGCCAGCGGTTTGATCAGTGGTTTGCGCTGCCAGTTTTGGGGGCGAGATTTGGAACCGGCGCAATGGGCCGCTCCGATCCGGGAAACCGTCGCGGAAACCGGCGTGAAACCGCACGGCTGGCCCGTGGTATCGATTTGGCAGGGCGATTCGGATTGGGTGGTCGATGCGGACAACGCCGGCGAGCTGGTGGAGCAGTGGACCGCGCTACAAGGTATCGGCCTGAGTTCCGGTGTGGAAGAAGCCGGTCCTGATTATTCGCATCGAGTTTATCGTGACGCCGCGGGCCAGCCGCGCGTCGAGTTTTATTCGATAAAAGGCATGGGACACGGACAGCCCATCGATCCGGGTCCAGGCCCAGCGCAATGCGGTATTCCAGCTGACTATGTGTTACCGGTCGGGATTTGTGCGAGTTATCGCATCGTTCAGTTTTGGGGGCTGGCGCCTTGAAACGCCGGCGGTGATTGAAATTCTTTCTAAAATCAGTCAATACCATGAAAACAATTTCTATCAAAATCAAGCTTATTTTATTGGTGATCCTGCCTATTATCATCCTGACCGCGGTATTGACCGGACTAGCGATTTATCAGACTTATCAGCTCGGTCGACAGGAAGTGGAAACGGCTCGCGGCAGCATGCGCGCTTCCAAGGAGACCGAACTCAAAAACTACGTGGACACGGCTGTTTCAGCCATCAAACCGCTGTATGAAAAAGCGGCGGCCGACGATAAGGCCGCGCAAGAACAAGCGCGCGTTATTTTGCGGCAACTGGGTTACGGCAAGGATGGCTATTTCTTCGCCTATCTACCCGATGGCACCAATCTGGTGCTGCGCCCCAAGCCGGAGTTGGAGGGTAAAAATCTTTCAAGTTTAAAAGATACTAACGGTGTGTTCTATGTCCGTGAAATGATCGAGCAGGCTAAACGGGGTGGCGGATATGTGGAATATATCTTCGATAAACCGTCCAAGAAAAAAGCCGTTCCCAAATTAAGCTATGCGGCGGGTTTGGAGAAATGGCAGTGGATGATCGGCACGGGTTTTTATATTGACGATATTGACGACGCCGTAAGCCAAATCGAACAAAAAGTGGACCGCCAACTGCGTCAAACCATCATGTTGTCGGGTTTGGGGGTTTTGTTGGTCGCCGGTCTCACGCTCGTTATGGCGTGGCTGGCGGCCGGCAAGCTGAGCCGGCGAATTCAGAAAGCAGCCATGGTATCCGGGCAAGTCGCCCAAGGCGATTTGACGGTTGATGTCAGAACGAGCGCCAGCGATGAAACCGGCCAACTCTTGATGGCGATGCAAACGATGACGGTGGAACTGCGGCGGATCGCGCGTGAAGTGCGCGACACCACGGACATCGTCAACGGCTCCGCCGCCGAAATCGCGCAGGGCAACGACGATTTGGCCCGGCGCACCGAGGCGCAGGCGAGCGCGCTGGAGCAAACCGCCGCGACCATGGAAGAGCTGACCGGCACGGTGAGACAAAGCGCCGACCACGCCGGGCGAGCCAACCAACTGGCGAGCGCGGCTTGCCAGCAAGCCGAACAAGGCGGCCAAGTGGTCGATCAGGCGGTCGTCGCGATGGGGGCGATCCACCACAGCAGCAAAAAGATCGCCGACATCATCGGGGTGATCGACGAGATCGCCTTCCAGACCAACCTGCTGGCGCTGAACGCGGCGGTGGAAGCGGCCCGAGCCGGCGAGCAGGGCCGGGGCTTCGCGGTGGTGGCCGGCGAGGTCCGCAAGCTCGCCCAGCGCAGCGCCGACGCCGCCAAGGAGATCAAGGCCCTGATCACCGACAGCGTGACCAAGGTCGAGGACGGCGGACAGTTGGTCGAGCGCTCCGGTCAGAACTTGCGAGAAATTGTCAGCGCCATCAAAAAAGTCAACGACATCGTATCCGAGATGGCCGGCGCCAGCCGGGAGCAAGCCTTGGGCATCGAGCAAGTGAATAAAGCCATTTTGCAAATGGATCAAGCGACGCAAGAAAACGCCGCTCTGGTCGAGCAGACCGCCGCCGCCAGCCGGGCCATGGGCGATCAGGCCCAACAGCTCCAACAACTCATGGCCTTCTTCAAGGTCGGCCAGCAGGAAGCGGCTATGGTTCTTACGTCGACAGCCTAGCACCAGATCAGAAACGGCTTCGGTGGCCGCACCCGCTCAGAACGCTCTCGTTAGACCGCCTCTCAAGGAGGATCGATCCTGGTGTTTGGCGGAGCAGCATTGACCGATTGTGCTGGTGAACCTCTCGAAGCATCAGGTCCGCTCGCCAACATGAGTCATGGATGACTCCTTGCTCCGTAGCCAGTTCCTCTAACTCCCTCATTCCTCCGCGCGGTACATCTTTTGGTGTTGCAAATTTATTGCGCAACAATTCTTTTGCGCAAAAGAATTGTTGCGCAATAAATTTGTTGTTATATTTTGGCCTTCGGGATGGCTTGGAGGATGACACGATGGCAGCTGTCATGCGACTCATTATTGGTACCCCCGCGACGGGAGATGATTTTTTCCCTCGCGACGATGTCCTGACCGTCTTGCGACGAGGCTTGGTCGCCGAGCATGTCCTGTTCATCGCACCCCGTCGGACCGGCAAGACCAGCTTGTTGAAAGCCTTGGCGAGACAATCCTCGGCTGGAACGAAAGCTTTCTATATCGACTTGGAACGTTTCAGCCATCCCAAAGATTGGATTGCCCAGATGGCGAAGGCATTGGTCGAGCACCAGGGATGGTTTGAGGCGAAGCAGCAAGTCGGCGGCTTGCTGTCCCGTATCGAATCGCGGTTTTTCAAGCTGGCGCCAAGCGACTGGACGGTTTCGGCCGACCGGCTGCTGACGGAACTGAACCAGCTCGATCGGCCGGTGCTGTTTCTGCTGGATGAGTTCCCGATCATGCTGAATCTGTTCGCCAAGCAGCACGGCGAGCTGGAAGCGGAAAACGCCTTGCGCTGGTTTCGGGCGTGGCGGCAAGAGAACCTCGGCGGCAGGGTGCGGTTTCTCTTGACCGGCTCGATCGGATTGGACAGCGTGGTGCGGCGGTTGGGGTTTCCCGACGCCATCAACGATCTGCGGCGACAGGAATTGTGGCCGTTGCAAGAGGCCGAAGCCATCGCGCTGGCCCAGCGTCTGGCCTGCGACAACTGCGGCATGGACGCGGTGCTCGCCGCTGAAATGGCGGCGGAATTTCTGAAGCTGTCACGGACGGCTTGGCCGTACTTTCTCCAATTGTTCGTCGCCGAATTGCAGGACGCCACGCCCCGGCCGACGACCGTCGCCGAGGTCAAGCCGCTTTATGACAAGGTGGTTTTCGGCAGGCGCAATCAGTACGCCGAACACATGTGGAAACGGCTGAACGATGTCTTCCCGTCGCCGCTGGCCGAGGCGGCGCGCGCCGTTCTCCGGTGCATCGCCGATTCGACCGCTGGGATGACTGAAGCCGAACTCCCGGCCAGAGCGCCCGCCATCGAGCCCGAGGATTTCAACTACGTGCTCGACGTGTTGGGACACGATGGCTACCTGCGCGAAAGCGACGACGGACGTTTGGTCTTTTTCTCCAATCTGCTTCGGGACTATTGGCGGCGCAAGGGGCGAGTATGAACGAGCGGCGCGGCGGTTCGTATCTGAACCTCTACAATCCGGCCACGCTCGGCGCCGAGCGGCTGTTGCGGGAATTCATCGACCGCAAGGGCTTGCTCGAACGCATCCTGGACATCATCCGCCAGAACACGGCCGACAAGCCCCAGCAACACCTGATCGTCATTGGCTCGCGCGGGATGGGCAAGACCATGCTGCTGTGCGCCATCCGCCACCGGGTCAAGGGCGATGCGTTGCTGGGCGCCGAATGGTTGCCGGTCAGCTTTCACGAGGAGCAGTACGGCATCGGTGATCTGGCGGATTTCTGGTTGGAGGCGATCCGCCATCTGGAGGCGGCATTGCGCCATTCGCCGCAAGCCGCCGATGAATTGCTGGATCATCCCAATGATGACTTGGCGGCGTGCGCCGAGGCCCGTTTTTTCGAGTTGCTGGCGGCGTCGGGCAAGCGGGCGCTGCTGTTGGTGGACAACCTGAATGACATCTTCGCCGCCGTCCACGATGAAGCGTCGCTGCATCGTTTGCGCGCGCTGTTGATGGACGATGCGCGGCTGATGCTGATCGGCACGGCCGCCAGCTATTTCGCCGAGATCACCGAAATCGGCCAACCCTTTCATGATTTTTTCCGCACGTTCTTATTGGAACGATTCAATCAGACCGAATTGGAAACCGTGCTGCGCGCGCTGGCGGCCGCCAACCATGATCCCGCCGTGCCGGAGATTCTAGAGAAAGCGCCGGAGCGGGTGCGGGCCTTGCGCATTCTCACCGGTGGCAACCCGCGTTTGGCCAAGCTCGGCTATCGCATTTTGCGGGAAGGCTTGGACGGGGATGTACGGCGCGATCTGGAGCGGCTGCTGGATGAATGCACGCCGTTTTTCAAGCATCGCATTGAGGGGCTGGCCAAGGAGGGCCGGCGCGTGTTCGA
The DNA here is from genome assembly GCA_016713505.1 of Candidatus Competibacteraceae bacterium. Taxonomy (NCBI): domain Bacteria; kingdom Pseudomonadati; phylum Pseudomonadota; class Gammaproteobacteria; family Candidatus Competibacteraceae; species Candidatus Competibacteraceae bacterium. The sequence goes on from JADJPA010000002.1 coordinate 366,864, forward strand.
TGCCATCGCCCGTCGCTGGGACCCGGTGACGGTGGATGAGCTGCGCAAGGAACTGCGCAAGCCGTCCAATAACATCAGCGCTCAGATCAAGCGGCTGGTGGACGAGGGCTTCATCGAGGAGGCGAGCGGCACCGAGAAGAAAAAGCGCTATCAGGTTGCCGAACGCTTTTACAACATTTATTACCTGATGCGTTACAGCCGTGACGGCCGAGCCAGGTTGCGTTGGCTGGTGGCGTTCATGAAGGTGTTTTACACCTCGGAGGATTACCAGGATTGGGCGGAACGCTTGGAGCGGGAACTGAAGAACACCGTATCGCACCTTGACCGGCAAGAAAAACTGGCGCATTTGCACACGCTGCTGGTAGCGGCGGATGAACCCGGCGATCGCACGCTGGCTTTCGAGGTTTGCGTGCGCCATGCGATCGCCGCCGACGATCGCGGCCATTTTGCGGAAGCCTTGCCGGCCGATCCCATCGAACGCTTTGGCTGGCGCTACCCGGTGGCTGAATTGCTGTGGCTATTGGATCGTGAAACGCGCCGGGAACTCGATTTCAAACCGCGTGAGAGCGGCTGGCTGAGCCGGGTGAACCAGCAGCTTCGAAAAGCGGGCCTGTTGGCCGCCGCCGGATCGCGGGTGTCAGAACTGGGCGGTTTTCAATGCGATACGATCGATCATGCCAGGGTGGCAGGATTTTTGTTGTCAGAAATTTTTGGTCGGCTGGCTGAAGCGGAGGCGGCCTTTCGCGAGGTGCTGAAATTTGCGCCGCACGACATCGTGGCGTGGGGGCATTTGATTTTTTTGTTCGACAGCCAGAATTGCCACGTCGAGGCTGAAGCAGCGTGCAGGCAGTTTTTGGCCTTTGATCCCAAGAACATCTACGTCTGGAAAAAGCTGGGTCTTACGCTGGCCGACCAACGGCGTTATGAAGAAGCGGAAGCGGCCTTCCGGCAAGCCATCGCCATCGAGGATAACAATCCGCTTGTCTGGCTCGCTTTAAGCAGCGTGCTGGCTTTTCAGCACCGCTACCCGGAAACGGAAACGGCCATCCGGCAAGCGCTCGATCTGGATGGGGAAGACGTTCTCGGCTGGGCTGCGTTGAGCGCGCTGCTCGCGGACCAGCATCGCTACGCGGAGGTCGAGGCTGTCTTTGGAAAAATCATCCAGCTTTATTGCCAAGCGTCTCCGCTCGAACAAGAGCGTTTGCATGAAATTGTTTTGGAACATGCCATCGTGCTGGCGTCTTTGGCGCCGCTGCGCACTCAGCTTCTAGAGATTCTTCTCACGCTGGACAAAGGGGTTCAAGCGAGCTTCGAGCCGTTAATCCTCGCCTTGAAAGCTCTGCAAGATCGCACGGTGCTCTATCAAATCGCCCGTGAAAAACGCGATTTCATCTTGGATATCATGGCCCGGATCAACAAGCGCGATGCGCGGCGGTATTAGAACATTCATCAGGCGGGCTCCGCCAAGCGGCTCGTGCGCTTGGTGGGCGCGTCGTTTTCGAAGCGTCGTTTCCCAAGCCGGTCGCTCCCGATGAAACCGCCTGACGCCACGAGCGAGTAGGACGCGTTTCCGCCGTTCGAAAATCAGTCTCGATACAAGTTTTACTTGACACCTTACGACTCCCGGCCTATTTTTGGCGTACAAATGTACGCTAACGGTCGCGCTCATGCCCAAACGTTCCGATGATCGGATTTATCTGGCCCGCTTGCAGGATTACTACGCCCGCTGGCGCAGCCTGCCGGCGTATGGCCCGTTGCGCGGCATCTTGCAACTGAGCTCGCGTGACGGCGTGGCCAAGGTGCTGGAACGCTTGCGCGCGGCGGGCTATTTGGATCGCGCGCCCGATAACCGCTGGACGCCGACCGCGCGTTTCTTCGAACGGCCACTGGCGGAAACCGCCGTTCCGGCTGGCCTGCCGGCGTTGGCCGGCGACGGCGGCGAAGCTTGCTCTATCGATGGCTTGCTGGTCCGCCATCCCTCTCGGACCACGCTGATTCCGATCACCGGCGATTCGATGATCGAAGCCGGTATTTATGAAGGCGATCTGGCGGTGGTGGAGCGGGATATTCCCGCCCGACCCGGCGATCTGGTCGTGGCCGTGCTGAACAACGAGCTGACGCTCAAGACGTTGGCGGTGGAGGACGGCGCTGCCATCCTGCGGCCGGCCAATCCGCGTTATCCGATCATTCGACCCGGCGAAAATCTGGACATTTTCGGCGTGGTGGTCGGCCTGATTCGTTCTTATCGCTCACCTCGGAGGTAACGCCCATGTTGGCTCTTGCTCCTGAACCGACTGTCGGTCGGATAGGCCATCCTCAGCCCGTTTCCGATCATGCCGCCGCGCCGGAATCGGCTATCGGCTGGCCGTTGCTGGCGGGTCCAGTGCCGACCGAGGCTCCCGCGCCTGTCGATGATGAAGTGGAGTGCTGGCTGAATCTGGACGCTCATCTGATTCGGAATCCCGAGGCGAGTTTCCTGGCCCGCGTCCATGGTAACGCGTTGTGGGAGGCGGGCCTGCACGACGGCGATCTGGTGGTGATCGATCGGGCCGTGCCGCCGCTGGCGGGTAGCGTGGTGTTGGTGGCGGTTGCGAACGGATTCGTGCTGCGGCGTCTGGACCGCGATGCCGGTGGGAAATTAACCCTGGAGCCGGCTGGTTGCCATCGTTCAGCCGACGGCGCTCGTGCGGTTCAGGATTTTGAAATTTTGGGCGTGGCGCGTTGGGTGGTGCATCGGCTTTGGCCGAGTCGGGATGCGTCGCCCGAAGGTGAGTCACTGTCTTTTCGAGATTTATCGGCGATTTCTCCAACCACGAGGTGATGACGATGGACGATGTTCGCTTGCAACACGGCGCTTTTTGCTGGAACGAACTGATGACCACCGATGTGGCGTCGGCCAAACAGTTCTACGGGACGTTGTTTGGCTGGACGACCGAGGACGATTCAAACACCGGTGTCAATTACACCTTGATCAAGGTCGGTGGCGAACAAGTCGGCGGCATCATGACCCTGCCGCCCGATTGCACGGGGATGCCGCCCAGCTGGGGCGTATACGTCACCGTGAACGATGTGGACGCCACCGCCGGCCAAGTGGAGGCCTTGGGCGGCAAACTGCTCCGTCCGCCCATGGATATCCCGGAGGTCGGACGGTTTTGCGTGCTACAGGACCCGCAAGGGGCGGTTCTGTGCGCCATTCAATTATTGAAATCCTGCTGAGGTAAACCCGCTCTCACCGCGCGCTGGCGTCGGGCGAGAGCGGCGGTTAAGCCCGTTGCCTCTGCTGGCATGTCGGCGGAAATCCTGTGCTAAGGGGTTCCTTCGGCTGCAAATTAATATCGCGGTTAGCGTATCTGATAGGGTCGTTCTGGCGTATTACTTGCAAAAGTCTCGTCGAGGGCACGTTTTCCAGCACCGGAGACCGCAATGAACACTGAGTCTTTGAGCCATCGCACCAGCGCCCAATGCGCAGCCAGACAGATGAGACCGGTCGGTTTGACCGCCAACGTGCTGCGGCGGCAGAACCGTGTTTTTCGGGGTACGGGTGGCGTCAGTGCCGGAAATCGATCACAAGGCTTTGCGCCGGCCTTTCTGGATACGCAGACCGGCGTGGTGTATCGGGCGTGCTTTGCCGATGGGCGGCCCGCGCCCATGCATTTGCTGGAAGGCTTGCCGTCCGCGTTGGTGGCGGAGCGCGATGCCGGCGGTCGCGTCACTGCGATTCTGTCGTCCGTGATGGCGGGTTTCGTGAGAGGAACGCAGTTTTTCACCCGCGAACAAGCCGCCGCCCTGGTCATGAATTAAGCGGTTTTGCTGCCCGCTTGGCAAATTGAACCGGTCCAAATTGACCTGAGTTGGAAACAGCCGCCCATCATCCTCCCGGCACACCCTGAAGGCGCGGAGCCGACCGTTCGGGTGTTTTCATGAGGCCGTACCCACCCTCGCTAGAGGTTTGCTCGGGTCGCCAACATCGCCTTTTCGCCGTCGGTTCCCGCATCTTTTTAGCGCGAGCACGCTTCATGCGGGAACGGAATAACCCCCGAAATAGCTTATAAAATGGCATGAATAATGCTTATTTTTAATGACCGTCACTAGCTTCGAGGGCTATTCCATGAATGAAACCCATTCGCCAGAAATTCGCCGGTTCAAATGGCGCGGCGAGCCTCACGCGATCTATTATTCGCCAGATATGGCGATTCGCGCGCACGATCACAACTACATCCTGCGGTTGATTTCGGATCGGATCGCCTTGTTGGCGCCGGCCCGGTTCAACCTGTTGCCGCAGTATCAAAGCCAGGAACCGCAGTATGTGTGAGCGGGAACTGGCCGGTGAAACGCGAGGTTTCTTGCTGGCAATACCACATCGGAGACCAGCGGCAGCGCCCGTTTCGTCTCCGATGCGGTCATGAGGGAAAGTTTTTCATAAGGGAAAGTTTTACCGCGCCTTCGTATTTCTGAAGCAGCCCCGCCAGCCTCACTCATTCTCCAAAGCCTTCGCTTCATACATGACCACCGTAAATCGAACGCCTCGTTCGTCTTGCGTGGCATCGAGATCGATAGGATAAGCGTTATTGCGCTCCAGATGTTTGGCGACGGTGTCGCCATCGATATCGCTATACCACCACGCTCGTTTGCCGACATTGGAGCGTTCGGCGACCGCCGCGAACCACCGTTGGCCGCCCTCAGCAACGTAGGCGCGCGAACGCAGCAAGGTAGCATCCAGCGCCGCCAGCTTGGCGTCGAGATCGCGCGCCGTGACCTGGGTAAAAAACCATGAGGGTTCAGGCCGCTCCTCCAGAATCACCGCATATTTACGAACGCCAGCCACCCGATACGTAACGAAGTCAACGATGCCGTGGCGACCGTCGAGCAGCTTTTGTACGCCGGCCTCATCGAGATCGGTATGAAGGCGAGTCCGCGGTCCTGGTCCTTTTTCCACCAGCAGCGAAAAGCGCGGTTGTGAGTCATCAATACCGGCCGTGATGGCCACCAGCCGAACATCGTTTTGACGCAAATACGCATCGGCCGCCGCCGCATCAAGATCGGTCACATAACTCCGCTCGGGTCCAGGTGCTTTGAATGCCACCGCGGCAAACCGTCGACGGCTGCCCGCGCCATAGCTCGACAAGCGCACCAGGCAAAAGCCGGGCATCATCACATCATCGATGTGCTCGGGATCGATGTCGTGCGACCAGAACCAGCTCTCGGGTGGATGTCTGACGGTCATGTGTTCTCCCGCAGCAGCTTGGCGGAAAAACAGTCGCCCCAACATGCCTGAAAAATCAACATCGAACGCGCGTAATCCGGCGAGCAGCATTCCGGTAGCCACGGAAGAAAGTATGAAGAAGCCATAAAATTTATTTTGCATAATCAACAGGTTTGGCGATGTATTTATTTTCGATCCAACGTCTACCTCAAATAAACCCCATCCTCGCCAATCCTGCCCGGTCCGTTCAAAACGTAGATGCCGGCGGAGTTGCCCCGGACATGGAAAGCGATGTTCCCACCGGACACTGTGATCCGGTTGCCGGTCACGGCGTCGGCATAAGCACCGTTTCGGATGTTGCCGACCGTGATGTCCTGATCGCCGCCCATCGCCAGCCCGACGACCGCGTAGCTTTCGCCGTTGTTGTAGTCGCGGACGAAGCTCATGCCGCCGCCCCATTCGCTGACCTGACTCATCGGTGCTTTCTGAAGCGCGGGAATCGCGCGGCGGATCAGATTCAGCCGCTTGATGTGCTGGTAGAGCGGATGGGATTGGGTGACGGCGATGGCTTGCTCGCTCAGATGGTCGCCGAAATAGGCGCGGCCGGTGCTGTCCAAAGTGTCGTCGTTGCCGATGATGTCTTGCGGCGCGCCTTTCATGAACTCGATTTCCTCGCCGTAATAGAGGCAGGGAATGCCGCGTATCGTCCAGAGCAGGTTGTAGGCCGCCGCCGCCATCCACTGCTCGCCCCGGAAGCGGAAGCGGAAATCGTTGTCGGGGCCGACATCGTGATTCTGCAAAAAGGTCACGAGCTGGGTGGCGTCGCCGTAGACCCAATCCATGCCCAGAATGCCGCCGATGCCGCCGTAGCCGCCTCGGCTGAGGTTGTCTCGAAAGGTGGAGAACAGCGAGAAATCCAATACCGCGAAGCCGGAATCGCCCCCCGAATTCGGGTCGCGGCGGTCGTTGCCCAGCCGGGTATACCACCAAGGTCGCAGGTCGCTCGGCGCGTTATCGCCGCCCAAATCGCCCCAGCCGGTGCCCTTGACCAAGTTTTCGCCGAACACGAACAACCCCGGCTTGTGCGCCTTCCAGGCGTTGACGTACTCCAGCAGGTTCTCGCGCGCAAGATGCTTGACGGTATCGATGCGCAGCGCGTCCACCCCCATATCCAAATAGCGGTTGACGGCGTTGATGAGGTAGTCCTTGACGTTCTGCCGCTCGGTCGCCAGATCGAGGCAATCGCCGGCCAGATGTTTGGTCTGAATCGCCACGCTTTCCCAATCGCCGCCGGCCATGAAGCCCTGCTGGTGATACCACTCCGGGTTCAGGGTGTTGGCGTCCACCCCGAAAAAGCGGTTGGGGTCGTAACCGGGGCTCGGCACGGTGGCGCTGGTGCGCGGATCGACCAGCGGTTGCGCGCCCGCCGGGTCGGACCTTTGCCGCTCGCGAAACCACGCGGGAGCCAGCGGGTTGTCGTTGTCCTCGCGGTTGGGGTTGCGGTAATCGCCGAGGTTGCCTTGATAGGGACCGTTGTTGACCCGCCCTGGTTGCGAGCCGCGCGGCACGTAGTATTTGATCGGCAGATGATCGACCCACACCTGATCGCGGATGCCGTATTGCGAGGAGTGGTTGATCACCACGTCCTGCACGATCTTGATGCCGCGCGCGTGCGCCGCGTTGATGAGGTCTTGATAGGTGGCGTCCGGCGATTCCAGCCGGGGGTCGATCCGGGTCCAGTCATAGGCGTGATAGCCGTGGTAGTCGAGGCCGCTGCGATTCTCGACCGGCGGGGTGATCCAGATGGCGGTGAAGCCGAGATCGCGGAGGTAATCGAGCTGTTGGATCAAGCCCCTGAAATCGCCGCGCCAGTGCGGGTCTTCGGCTTGACCGGTGGCGGCGTTGAACTTGATCCGGTCGCGACAGAAATAATTGTTGTTGGGGTCGCCGTCGTAAAAGCGGGTGGTGATGAGGAAATAGATGGTTTCCTCGCGGAAGTCGCCCGGCGCGCTGGCCGGGCCGATGTTGTAGTAGAAACTTTGCCGAGTTTCGTTGCCCGCGCCGTCGATGGCGAGAAAACGAATCGTTGCGCTGGAGGCGACCGCTATGGCATTCCCCGTCAATCCGGTCGTGGCGTCGCCGCGCGCGTAAACCGGCGAAGCTGGCGTCGGCGCGGAACCGTCGGTGGTGAAATAGGCCACGACCGGCGCGGGCCGGTTGTCGCGGACGGTGAAAACGACGGAGACCGGAGTTTCATAGGTGCCGCTGGCGACGCTCGCGCCGATGGTCGGCCGTTCCAGATCGGCGTTGGGATCGATGGTGTAGCGGAAGGTGCTGATGCCCCCCACATCGCCGGCCGAATTGATCCCGAACGCCATCAGTGTCGTCGGCCGGGCGATTTCGATGGGTCCGGCATAGATTGGGGAGGAAGCGGTCGGCGTCGCGCCGTCGGTGGTGTAATGGATGACATCGGTCCGGTTGCTGCCCTGCAAGACCACCTGTTGCGGTGTCAGGTAGGTTTGCGCCGGCGGCGACACAGTGATGACCGGCACGGCGGGTCGTTCCGGGTTGGCGTCGTACCACTGGCTGTTGCGGTAATACCAGCCCATCTGATCGCGGCGCAGGTTGGCGGTCTGCCGTCCCTCGCCGTCGTTGAACACGAGGCTAGCCGTTTCGGCGGTCTCGAACGAATAGCTGAACCAGTCGTCGCCCTCGGCGGTCATGGCCGCGCCCGGCCACGCCGTCGGCGGAATGGCGGGAGTCGTATCCCAATAATGGATATTGACGCTGGCGCGCCAATCGCTGGGTTTCTTGAAATGGACGACGAGTGGCATGGCCTGACTCTCCTTGGCGATCCGCGTCCGCTGTCAGACGCGGTGGTTGTCGATGGACGGCAAGGTGTTGCCGTAAATGACTTGCCGGACGCCTTCCCGCGTCAGGAAGTCGTGCGGGAAACCGGGCGCGATGGCGCTGGCCGCATCCAATCGCCGTAGCTGTTCGTCGCTCAGCAGGAAGTCCAGCGCCGCCAGATTGTCCTGAAGCTGCGAGAGCTTGCGTGCGCCGAGAATCGGAATGATGACCCCGCGCCGCTGCTGTCGAATCCAGTTGATGGCGACTTGCGAAGGCGTGCGGTCGATTTCCTCGGCCAGCTCGACCACGGCGGCGGCGATGTCGAGATTGCGCTCGCTCATCAAATCCTGACCCCAGGGACTGACGGTGTAGCGCGCGTCTGTCGAGACGCTTTTGTCGGCCTCGGGATTGTATTTGCCGGTGAGCAGCCCCCCGCCCAGCGGTCCCCAGGCGGTGACGGCGATATCCAGCGCCCGCGCCATCGGCAGCAAATCGCGTTCGGGGGTGCGTTCGATCAGGCTGTACTGGAGTTGCAGGCCGACGAAGGGACTCCAGCCGCGCAGTTCCGCCAGGGTGTTGGCGCGGGACACGATCCAGGCCGGCGCGTCCGAAATGCCGATGTAGAGCACCTTGCCGGAGCGCACCAGATCATCGAAGGCGCGCATCACCTCATCGACCGGGGTCATGAAATCCCAGGCGTGCAACCAATACAGGTCGATGTAATCGGTGCCGAGCCGCTTCAGGCTGGCGTTGATCGCCTGCATCATGCTCTTGCGGTGGTTGCCGCCGCCGTTGGGGTCGTCCGGGCGGCCGTTCAGGGTGTATTTGGTGGCGAGCACGAAGCGCTCGCGCTCGGCGGCGATGAATTCGCCCACATAGCTTTCGCTGGTGCCGTTGGTGTAATGGTTGGCGGTGTCGATGAAGTTGCCGCCCGCTGCCACGAACGCCTCAAAAAGCCGGCGGCTTTCGTCCTTGGACGCGCCCCAGCCCCATTCCTCGCCGAAGGTCATGGCGCCAAGACACAACTCCGAAACCCGCAGGCCGCTATTGCCAAAGAGTTTGTAACGCATGGCGTGAACTCCTTTGTTACGGTTCCCGCTCGCGCAAGGCGAGCGCGGGAACCGCGGCCTTCACGCTGCTTTGTGCAACAGCTTGAAGGCGTGATTGACGGAATTGATGCGGAAGAAATGACGGATCCAAACCATCGCCATCGGTTCGAGATAGCGGGCGCAGTCGATGCCGCCGATATCGACCACCGACCAGCCAAAGCTTTTCAGCACTTCCGTCACGGTGGCCTTGGCCTGATTGTCGTTGCCGCAAATGAACATATCCGGTGGACCATCGGGAAAGTCCGGTTTGAACATGTGCGGGCTGCCGACGATGTTGAAGGCCTTGACCACCCGTGAATAGGACAGCCAGCGCTGGATGTGCTCGCCGGCGGATTCGGTGTGGCCGATGGCGAGTTTTGGCGGGATACCGTCGGAGAAATCGAGCGGATTGATGGTATCGATCACGATTTTACCGGCCAGATTATCCGGGCCAGCCAACTTGATGGCGTTCTCCGCGCCGCTCCAAACCGTGCACAGCACCGCCAACTCGCTAAAGGCGGCGGCTTGCTCGAAGGTGCCGGAGGAGGCTTTCGAGCCTGCTTGATTGACCCAATTCTTGATTTTTTCTTGATGGGGGTCTCGCGATCCCATTTTGACCTCGTGGCCGAGAGCCGCGAAGCCGAGTCCGAGGGCTTGACCCACGTTGCCGGTGCCGAGAATGCCGATTTTCATGATTTCTCTCCTCGCTGTTTTATCCGAACAGGAATTGCAAATTGTCCGAGCGTCTTAAGCGCGCGGACATCATTGGCCAGATTTGACGGAAATCGATTCGATGGGTGGTGACGAATACGGCTGTCGCGCGAGCAACTCGCGCTGGCACGCCAGCAGCCCGCGCTGGAATTCGTTGGGGTCGAGCGTTGCTGGCGAAGCCCGCGCCGCCACGCTCGCCGCAGCGCGTTGGGAGGCCACTCGCTCGCTCAAGGCCAGCAGGTCAGTTTGCGGCGGAGCGGGTCGTGGAGCCGGTTCGACCAACAAGCCGCCGAGGTGGTTTGCGGCGGCGACCCTTGCGCCCATGTCGGGAATCGTTCCGTCCGGTCGGCGGCAGAACCGAAGCAGAACGGTTTTGATGATGGAGGTGTGATCGAACACCGTGTGGGCCACGCTTCCCCGCCGCGTCCAAGGTGAAACGATCAGCGCCGGGACGCGGCAGCCGTAGCGGCGCAAGAGGGGATGGTCGTCGGCCGCCGCCGGCGGCGGGACGTGATCGTAAAAGCCGCCGTGCTCGTCGTAAACGACGACGAGCAGCGTCTTGTTCCAAACCGAACTTTCGAGCAGGGCCTGATAAAGTCGGTTGATCAGGGTTTGTCCGATCCGAATGTCCGCCGGCGCATGATCGTCGTTGGAATACTGAAAATTGCCGTAATCGGCGAAATTGGGATCGATCCACGACACGGCGGCCAGCTCGCCCGCCGCCGCGTGGCTGAGAAAATCCTCGGTCTCAAAAATCGAGTGTTCCGCGAAGGAAAAGAATTTGTCGGTGTTTCCCAGCCGATAGCGCCCATCGACCAGCCGCAGGGTGGCGAAATCGTGGCAATACCAGCGCCAGGACACGTCTTGAGCGTCCAAATGGCGGATGAAGGAGGGCCGGTTATAAAAAGGGATTCGCCGGTTTTCGCGGCTGCCGTCGCTACCGCCGGTCACCGCATACAGCCGGTTGGGCCAGGTTTGCCCCGGCACCGAGCTAAACCAGCGGTCGCAGATCGCGAATTCCCTCGCCAGATGGTCGTAAATGGGCAAATCGGCGGCGTTGTAATAGCCCATGATCGCGCCGGGATCGGCGGGTTGGCACATCCGTTCGAAATTCAAAACGAATCCGCCGTTGTTGTCGGAAATCTGCTCGTCCACGCAACTGCCCGCGTGACAGGGGTCCAGTTCAAAGACCGTATGATTCAGATGATGGATGCGATGAACGGTACCGTTTTGGGATCGGTTGAACATATCGCCGGTCAGGCCATCCATATCGGTTCTACCGCCTTCAAGCGATAGGTAGCCCAACAGATGGTCGAAGGAACGGTTTTCCATCATGAGCACCACGATGTGCTCGATCTTATCGAGATTCGCCAACGCTTCATCCATCATTGCCCGTGCCTCTACGCTCGCATGGAACGGAGTAAACTTATTGCGGGATCATGATTGAGCGGCGGCGATCATGACGGCCGCCATGAGGCCATACGCATCTGCCCAAGCCTGCTTGACCGATGGCGTGAAATCCCCGCCCAAACCTTGACCGAGCGTTTTGAGTAATGCGTCTCCAACCGTTGCGTATTGCGACTCTCGAACGCCATATCCAACATGACGCTTGGCCAAGTTTTGAAGGGCGGGAACCAGCGTTTCCTGATCGTTGAAAGTGCTTATGGCCATTCCTATCATTTGCATGAGTTTTTTTCCTTGATCTGCCATATCTCCCTTGAATAAAGGTTTGAGGCTTGGGTCGGCGGAGAATAGATTTTGATAGAAGAACGCCGCCGCCTGAGGCGCGATGCGTTCGACCTTTTTCCAAGAATCTTGCAAAAGATCAATGGCTTGCTGGTTCATGGCCATTTCCTCTTAGAATGGCTCGGTTAAGATACGAGCGGAGTCACCAAGCCAAGCTGCTGCGCGATATTCAAGCTGTCCGAATTGAACCAGCGCTCGGTGATTTTTCCGTCCACCACCCGAAATAGCGCCACGCCGTTCCAGCTCAATTCGTTGCCGCTGGGGGCGACGCCCAGGAATTCTCCTTGGTGGATGCAACGCATGGTGCCGCGCACGCCGACCATCTCGCCGTCGGCGATGACATCGTGCAGTTGCACGTTCAGATTGCCCAAGACGCCGCGCGATCGGGTGATGCCTTGTTTCAAGGTTTCGCGGCCTTGCGGGCTGCCGAACAGGGTTTCGCCATGATCCCGGAAATCGGCGGCCATGATCTCGTCCAAGACCTCGACCTGACCTTGACTCATCACTTCCGCGTAAAAACGGCGGACGAGGGCTTTATTGGTTTCTGACATGGCGTGCTCTCCTGTGAACTTTGGAGCGTGGACAATGGCGAACCGAGTCAAATGCGCGGGGAATCGATTGTTGGATTAGCATTTCTGATTGCAGGTCGCGCTGTTGCGTTGTTCGATCCGACCGTTATAGGTATTGACGATTTCGTCAAAACAACCTTGGCCTTGAATGGAAATACGCCTGAGTAATTTCCAAGAATTGACCCAGCGTTGGCATAAAACGGTGGAATTGGCCTGAGCCAAAAGGATCGGGTTCAAATCCGCGCCCGCGCGGGCGGCATGGGCGGAACTGATGAAAAAATTAGCAACGGCCATTTTCTCGGAAGTGAGCGATTCCAAGCCGACCCACCGGTAAATGGAGGTCTGACCGGGCGTCTGTATGCGCAATAGCACATCGCCGGAACGGCAGATGATGGTGCCCACTTCGATATTTAACTCATTCTTGACGCTGAGAAATTCGCCCTTACTGCATTCGAAGTTTTTCTTCCAGAGTTTGTTTTCCTCGGAAGCCATGCGGCTCATGCCGAAAGGAATGTTTCGATCCCACGATTTGTAAAGCTCGACAAAAGTTGGAATCGCGCCGATCACGGCAATAATGACGGTGGGATACACCAACAACCACTGCCACCACGTCGATGGTTGGTAATGGTGCTGCGAATGGTCGGATTTTTTATTCCAACCGGTTGTAGCGCTGTCTTTCGTTAAGGCGTTCTGGTCCATAATCATGGATCGGTACCCCGATTACCCTAAAGGGATTTCTGAAATCATGCCGAGATCGCGCAATTGTCCCATCACATCCATGTTGGCCCAGCGTTCGATGATTTTTCCCGCCGCGTTGAAGCGGTAAGTGGAAATGCCCCGCCAGGTCGAAACCTTGCCGGTCGGGGGAACGCCCATGAACGGGCCTCGATGGGTGCCGCGCCAGGACAGCAGACACACCACCGTATCGCCTTCGGCCACCAGGTCTTCCACGGTGGTATGGCCGTCGGGATAGCCGTTGATCACGCCCTGTACCCCGGCTTTGATCGCCGCGCTGCCTTCGATGCGCGGAAACAGGGTCTCGCCGTAATGCACGAAATTCGGCTCCATCAGTTCATCGACGACGGCGACCTTGCCTTGGTTGATAATTTCGTCGTAGAAGCGCCTGATGCTGGCCTTGTTTCTGTCTTCAACCGTTGCCATTGCTGTGCTCCTGATGTCGATGGGTGAAGGCGTCAGCCCGCTTGACCCGAAAAACGCGAGACCCGGCCGAGCTGCTGCATCACGCCCAATTCATCCTCGATCACCCAGCGCTCCGCCATCTGGCCGGCGCTGTTGAAGCGGATGATGGAACTGGCCGTCCAGCTCATCGGCTGGCGGGTGGCGGGCGCGCCCATCCAGTCGCCTTCCTGGGTGCCGTTGACCCGGACGTGCACCACGACTTTGTTCCCTTCGGCGAAAATCTGTTGGACGGTCGCGGTGGCGTCGGGGAAGGCGGCCTTGAAGCGGGGAATCGCCTGGCGCAGCGCGTCGCGGCCGTAGACCAGCGGGAACAGGGCATCGCCGTGGGTGACGAATTCGGGGACCATCAAGTCGTCGATGGCGGCGGGTAACACCGAGGGATCGCGGCTGCTCAAGGCGTCGAACAGGCGACGGGTGGCGGCGATGTTGGCGGCGGTATCGACGGGCGGCGGGCCGCCCAGCCGAACCGGCGGGATGACGCCGAGTTGGATCATCAAGCCCAAGGTGTCCCAAATCCCCCAGCCTTCGGTCTTTTTGCCGTCGGCGACGCGGTGAATGAGATGCCCGCTCAGGTTGAAAGACCGGCCGGTCGGCGGCAGGCCCCGGAAATCGCCGGTGTGCGTGCCCCGCACGGTGTAGCGGGTGGCGACTCTATCGCCTTCGGCGTGCATCGCCTCGATCTGGTAGCGAATGTCCGGGAACGCGCCGTGAATCGTGGCGATCCAGGTCTTGAAAGCCTCCAGACCGCGCGCGGCCTCGCCGCTTTCCTGATGAAACAGGAAGTCGGCGGCGTACAGTTCGTCGATGACCGCGAGGTTGGCCGGATTCCAGCCTTCCTCGATGGCGCGGCGCACGATGCGCTTGTTCTGTTCCAACAGATTGGTTTGAGTCATGATCCACCTCGGTTGTCGCTCGACCGGACTGTGCGCCGGTTGCGAGAAAAATCACTGCCGCTGGAACACCAGCACGCTGTTAGCCGGCAGGCGGGCGGCGAAGCCGCCGCCGTTGCGAGTGATCGCGCCGGTGTTGAGCAAGTTCCCGCCGCCGTAACCGGCCGCGTCGCTGTTGAAAATCTCCCGCCATGGGCCGTTGCCGATCCGCGCGCTGTCGATCTGATAGCCGTCGACAAAGAAACGGTTGTTGAAGCTGGCGATCACCAGCAAATCTTCGTTGTCATTCCAGCGCCGGAAGGCCAGCACGCGGTTGGCGTCGTGGGTGTAAAGCACCTCGATATTGCGCGAGCGCAAGGCGGGGCGGGCGAGCCGCAAGCGGATCAGTTCTTGATAGAAGCGAAACAGGTTCGCACCCGCCCCTTGACGCAGCGCCGGAAAGTTCTCCCGGTGGTTGATGAAATCGCCGTAGCGATACGGTTCGGTCGCGCCGACTTCCTCGCCCATGAAAAACATCGGAACGCCCGGCCCCAGCAGCGTCAGGGCGGCGGCGACGCGGGCGCGGGCTTCGGCGTAGCGCCGGGTCTCGGCGTTGCCGAGCGACGCGCCGTTGACCGCGACCACCAAGGTTCGCGCCGAATAAACGCGTTGGCCGCCTTCCTCGTAATAGGAATTGCCGGCTTCGTCGTGCGATTCGTGATAGACCACCTTGGCGGTGGCGCTGTCCGCCAGCGCGCCGGCGAATGCGTTCATCGCGAGCGGCCGGTCGTCGCCGTAGCCGGCGAATTTGAGCAGCCGGGCGCGGCTGGCGTCGTTCTGGGCGTCGCCGATCAGGTGGTGATAAAAATCCGCGTACCAAGTGGCGTCGAAGCCGAGGCCGTTTTGTTCGCTCGATTGGGTGACCGCCGTCCAGCCAGAATGATCCTCGGCGGTCAGCAACACGTTCGGCTTGATCAGCTTGAGCGTCCGCGTCCACTCGCGCAGGAATTTCGCGCCGAAGGCCCGCGCGGCGTCGGCGGGCGCGCCGTTGGCGTGCAAGACCGCGTAGGAGTGGATCGAGGTGGTCTGATCGACCCGGAAGCCGTCGAGGTGAAATTCGCTCACCAGCATGGCCGCGCTGCTGATAAACAGCTTGCGCACGGTTTCTTCCCAGTAGCGCGGCGCGTAGCCCGTTGACATATTGTCGATGTAACCGCCGTGGCCGGCGGGCGTCTGTTGCGGGTCGCGCCGCGCCGCCGCCTCGTAGGCGGGATAATCGTCGGGCCGCCCTTGATACCAGTAGTAGATATTGCGTTCGGGCGCGGTGGAATCGTAAGCCCACTCGGCGCGCTCGCCGTCGTGGGTGTAGTGGTTGTACACCACGTCCAGCAGCACGGCGATGCCGCGCCGGTGGCATTCGCGCACGAAATGCTTGAATTGATCGCGGCCGCCGCCGGCGTATTCGATGGCCAGAAAATGTGAGGTGCCGTAGCCCCAGTTAGTCCAGCCCTCGAACTCGGAAGTCGGCATCAACTCGACGCAGTTCACGCCGAGATCGACCAGATAATCGAGCAGCGCGATGGCTTCGGCCAAGGTGCCGCGCGGCACTTGCCCCGCGCCCAGCCCGTCGACGTGCAGTTCGTAAATCACCAGATCGTCGATGCGGGTCGGCAACGGTCGGTTCGGATCGAACTCATCCCGCCAAAACGCTGCCTCATCCACCCAATCGGTTTCCGGCCAGACCGGATTGCCGCCGGCGTCCAGTTGGCGAAACGGCCGCACGATCCGGTCGGGATCGACCACCACCGAGCAGCTTTTCGTGCCGTCCAAGTCTTGCCGAGTGCCGTTCCACGGCGCTGCGCCGGGTGCGGGGGCGTCAGGATTCTTGCCGCCGCTGCCGATTTGGCAGCGGGAATAAAGGTCGGTGCGATAAGCGACCGAACCGTCTTCGCGGGTGATGCGGAACAGGTAAAGGGTATGATCGAAAGCGGCGAAGCTCGTCAGTTCGGGCGCATCGCCGACCTGCGTCGTCCACACGCCATCCTCGGCGCGGTGCATCGGCAAAGTCGCCGTGACGCCGCGCCCATCGTTCCAGATGTAACCGCCCGCCGGTTCGCCGCGCACCAGTTCCACGTTGCGCGCGTTCGGAGCCCACACCGCGAAACGGATCGCCGGCGCGGGTTGACCGGCGACGGACAGCTTGTTCGCGCCCAGCCGGCGGCAGTGAGTCAGGTAATAGCGTTCGGCTTGGCCGGCGGCGCGCAGGGTAAAGAGGCGGTGACGCTCGGTCGCGCCCGCGTCGCTGACTTCGGTGGGAATGGCCCAGGCGTCGGCGCGCTGCGGCGCATCCGCCGTCACGCCCCAGCGGAAACTTTGGCCGAGCTGGCTGTCGTCCAATCGCACCGTGGCTCGGAACGCGGGGCAGCCGTCCTCGGCGGTGAACGCCTCCATCGGCGTCGAACTCCAGGTTTCCGACCGCAAGCCTCGCGCGTCCCAATTGCCCGACAGTCGGGCGTTGTCGAACAACGCGGGCCGCAATCCGGTCAGATACTCGAACCGCACGGGAATCAATGCCATGAAAATCTCCCTCTCAGCCTTCCGCTCGCTAACGCGCCCGAAATCCGCTCAAGCCGGCGGCGGGGGCGGGTGGTCCTGATCGGTGAAGCCTTGGGTCACCTGCACGATGTTGCCTTCGGGATCGGACAGCCACACGCTGCGCCAGCCGGGGATGAAGGCGTCGAAACTGAGCGGCCCGAAGGTGATCCTCGCGTCATTGCCCATCGCCGCGAGCTGGGCCTCCACATCGTCCACCTGAAACGAGAAATTGCGCACGCCGGGATAAAGCAGTCCCTCGTTATTCGCATCCAGCGACGCGGGCCGCGCGCCTTGGGCTGGAAACAGCTCCAGATAGATGTCGCCGTCGCTCAGAAACACGATCTGGCGGCCGTCTGGCAGGTCGATGACGCGGGCGCGGTGGAAGCCGAAATGCTGGCTGTAGAAGCGCTCGATGGCGAGTTGATCGTTGCAGTTCAGGGAAAGGTGGTGAAATTGCATGAGAGCGTCTCCTACGGTCCGGCCTTGATCAAGTCGGCGCATTTTTCGGCGATCATCAGAATGCCGGCGTGACAGTTGCCGGACGGCACCGCCGGCATCACGCTGGCGTCGGCCACCCGCAGCCCTTCCAAGCCGCGCACGCGCAGGCTGGGGTCCACCACCGCCCGGTCGTCCGCCCCCATCTTGCAAGAGCCGGCTTGATGGTGGTACGAGTCGGCCCGCCGCCGCACGAACTCGCGCAGTTGCGCGTCGCTGCTGACGCTCGGCCCTGGCAGCACCTCGCCGGTCACCCACTCGGAAAAAGCGCGGGTGGCGAAAATCTCGCGCGAGCGTTTCACTGCGCCCACCAAGCGCCGGGTGTCGTCCTCGGTGCCGAGGTAGTTGGGATTGACCAGCGGTTTGGCCAAGGGATCGGCGCTCGCCAGCCGCACCCAACCGCGCGAAGTCGGCCGCACCACACCGGGCAAGATACTGACCGCGTTGGGGTTTTGTTGGCCGATGAGGATGTCGAACGGCACATGCACGAACGCGATCTGGATGTCCGGCCCGCTTTGGCTGGGATCGGATTTGTAGAACAGCGCCGCTTCCGACAGATTGAGATGGGGCGGCGGCACCGGCCGCGCGGTGGTCTGGATCAGACCGGTCAGAATGTGGTTGTGAAAGTTCTCGCCGACTCCCGGCAAGGCCGCCACGACCGGAATATCGAACCGGCGCAACTGCTCCGGGTCGCCGATGCCAGACAGCAGCAACAGCTTGGGCGATTCGATCGCCCCGGCGCAGACCAGCACTTCCCGCTCCGCCCACGCGCTCTGCAATTGGCCGTTTTGGCTGTACTCGACCCCGACGCAGCGCGCTCCCTCGAACAGTAGCCGGGTCGCTTGGGCGTTGGCGCTCAAGGTGACGTTCGGCCGCGCCAGGGCGGGAAATAAATAACCTTCCCGCGAACTACAGCGCTTGCCGTCGCGGATGTTGACGTGATGCCAGCCGGTGCCTTCCATTTGGGGGCCGTTGAAATCGTCCGTGGCCGGATAACCCAATTCCCGACAGGCGGCGATGAAGGCCGCCGAGGTCGGATTCGGTTCGTGCAGTCCGGCGTTCAACAGCGAGATCGGGCCGCCCTTGCCGGTCCAGGGGCCGGTTTCATCTTCTTGATCTTCCAGTTTTTGGAAGTAGGGCAGCACGCTGCGGTAGTCCCAACCGGCGCAGCCTTGCGCCGCCCAGCCGTCGAAATCGGAGGCGTGGCCGCGGATGTGCATCAGCACGTACAGGTTGCTGGTGCCGCCGGGCAGCTTGCCGCGCGGCTCGTACACTTCCCGGCCGTCAAGGCCCGGTTGCGGCACGCTGCGGTAGCCCCAATCGACTTCGGAGCCGAGCAGGGTCGGCCACGCGGCCGGAACTTGAATCCGATTTTCGATTTCGGTCGGGATGTCGGAACGGCCGGCTTCCAGGACCAGCACCCGGACGTTCGGGTCTTCGCTCAGCCGGTTGGCCAGCACCGAACCGGCCGATCCCGCACCGACGATAACGAAGTCGTAAGCACTCATGGGACGTGTCCTCAACCCGGCGGCGCTTTGGGGTTGGTGGGGTGGTTGAAGGGCGCGAACGCCGTTTCGTCGTGGATGGTGCGCAGGTACTTGATCTTGCCGTTTTCGAGGCGGAAGTAATTCGCGCCCACCACCTCGCGATCCGGCAGGTAGTTGTAGGCGATGGGGGTGCCGGCCCGGTTGGCGGCGTCGCAGCGCCAGATCACCACGGCCCGCTCACCGTCCACCACGATCTCCAGCGGCAGCATCTGGAACTTGCGGTAGCCGTAGCTGATGGCCCCGATCGCGCCTTGCAGTACGCCGATGCCTTCGAAATGACCGGCCAGTTGCTCGTCGCCGGTCACGTCCTCGGAGAACAGCGTCAGCCACTCGTCCCAAGCGCCGCGCCGGGCGGTTTCGTAATAGCGGTCGATCACATCGCGGGTGCTCATAAAGCGTGCTCCTGTATCAGGCGAAGTCCGGCAAAAGGGCGATTAGGCTGAAGGTCCGCGCGGCCGTCGGCGCGGCACGTTGTACGCCTTGACGAATTCGTCGGCGGCGTCCTCGATGATCGGTACGAAGTCGTTGATCAGGAAATCGGGGTCCGGCAACGGCCGGCCAGCCAGCCCCCATTGGCCTTGCTTGACCTCCTCGACCATCACGTAAACGTAGGGCCGGGCCGCTTCCATGGTGGCCTTGCAGAAGGCGTCGGTCAGATCCTTGACCAGCGCGGTTTTCTGTTCGTCGGTGAAGAAGTTTTCGATGACCTTGACGCTGACGATGGGCATGGCGGTTGCTCCCGGTCTCAGGTCCAGAATTCGTCGTACTGGGCCGTGCCGTCGCCGAAGATCGCGCCCCGGCCCTCGACCACCTTGCCGTCGCGCCAAGTCAGCCAATGGATCACGTCGATATCGAGCTGGCGCTCCGGCTGGCCGGCGCGGTAACCGGTGTTGCGGGTCACGTCCGCCGAGAAGTTGTCGGCGGTCATGACCGCGACCGAGGCCATGCGGAAGCTGTTGTCCGACAGCCGGCCGACCGTGCCCATAAACTGAATGAACTCGTCTAGATTGTTCTTCCAGCCGGAGAGTGGGTTGTGGCCGGGGACCAGCCAGCGCAAATCCTCGCCCCACAGTTCGGCGATTTGGCTGCGTTGGCCGGTGGCGAGCGCCGCGTAGGCGGCGGCGACGTGTTCGGCGGTGATGATGGCCATGAGAATCTCCTAAGCCGCCAGCCGGTCGGGGATCGGCCTGAGCTGGTAGACGGTGTTGAAGAAGTTATCCACCGCGTGCTGGTCGCTGATGTACACCTGCACCCGCGCGATCCGGCCGTTTTGAATGCGGTAATGGGTGCAGTTGAGGGCGTTGAGGGTCACTTGCGATTCGTTGCCGCCAGCGTCGCGCACCGTGGTGGTGCCTTGGCCGCGATGGACTTCCACCACCGTGTCGTCGCCGAAGGTATCGACGCCGGTGCTGGGGTCGCGCTGGGGGTCGAGGGTGACCTGGATGTTGGCCCGCACCAACTGGGCGAAAAACGCTAGTACTTCCTCCGCACCGTTCTTGGTGCCCGACAGCGGGTGGCGGCCGGGCAGGTTCCAGACCAGATCCGGCGCGAAAATCTCGTTGCGGATCGTCGCCATGTCGTTGCGGTTGAAGCACTCGTACATGCGTTGCACCAGCGCGATATTGGGATGGGTGTCTGCCATGGGGTAGTCCTCTCTTTTGCTAAAATTTCAATGGGTTGTATGAAAGTAATTGGCGGTTGGGGCGAGTGCGGTCACAGCGGCGGCGACCCCGGCATCGGCCGGAGTTCGTCGACGGTGTAACGGGAAACCACCCATCGACTGTTATTGCTCGGCGCGGGAACCATTTCCCAGCGCTGGTAGGCGTCGAAGCCGATCCACTCGCTGCGCGGCGCGGGCGGCCGCCAGCGCCGGGCTTGCCAGTTGACCACCACGTCGACCAAGCAGCGATCGTCTCGCCAGTCGATGCCGACGCGGGTGACGGTGTGCAGTTCGTCGAAAAAAAGCCGGATCACACCTTCGTACCAAGCGCGGAATTGCTCCGCGCCCCGGACGGTCCCCTCCGGAAATTGCATCTCAACCCGTTCGTCCACCAGCGCGACCAAGCGGTCGGCCGGGGCGTGAATATCGAGTTTGTGATACCAGTCGGCGACGAAGGCCTCGATCTCCGCGCGGCGGAAAGGCCCCGCGCCCCTCGACGTGTTGTGATCCGGCATAACGGCTACCCCCTTTCAACTCACGGGCCGCTGGACGCTGCCGTCCAACAGCAAATCGATCAAAAACGGTCCGTCGTGCGCCAGCATCGCCTCAATCGCCGGCGTGATGTCGGCGGGTGTTGCGACTCGCTGACCCGGTACGCCCAGCGCCTGGGCCAGCCCGACGAAATCCAGGCCGGGATCGGCGATGTCGAACGACGGCGGGAACTCCGGGAACTGGTTCGGCGTCAGGCCCAGGCCGCGCCAGTAATCGAGCAAGTTCAGCTTGAGCAGCCGATAGCCGCCGTTGTTGCAGACCACGAACTTGGTCCCGATCCGGTAATGGGCCGCCGTCCACAGCGCCTGAAAGGTGTACATCGAGCCGCCGTCGCCGGAGAAACCCAGCACCGTCCGCTCCGGATGGGCCAACTTGGCGCCGATCGCGCCGGGCAGGCCGACCCCGAGCGTGCCGCCGGGGGTTTGGAAGAAAGAGCCCGGCGCGTGCGGCGGCAGCCAGCGAGTCAGCTCCGGGAAGTGAGTCAGCGATTCGTCGAACAGAATCGCGTTCTCGGGCAGGTGGTTGGCCAATTCCGCCGCGAAGGCGGACATGTGTAGGGGCAGGGCGTCGCGCGCCGCCTCGTCCCGCGTCTTGGCATCCAGCAGGGTCCGTGCGTTGGCCGCGCCGATGGTCCGAATACGTTCGGCCGCCGCGACCCGCTGCGCCGGTGTCACGGTGTCGGCCAGCGCGTCGGCCAACGCCTTCAAGGTCAGTTTCGGGTCGCTGAGCAGCCCCACCGTGACCGGATGGTTCTTGGCGATCTCGTAAGGGTCGAGGTCGATATGGATGATCTTGGCGTCCGGCCGGAACGGATTGGTCAGCAGCGGGAACACTTCCGGGAAGACGTAGGTGCCGCAGATGACCACGGCATCCGCCTCGGCCACCACGCGCTGGCTGGAATGGCCGAACATGTGGCCGAGCAGGCCGCAATAGAGCGGGTGGGTCCAGGAGATATTCAACTCGGAGGCCATCACCCCGTAAACGCGCGCGCCCCAAATTTCCGCCAATTGCGCCAGCTCCGGCTGGGCCTGCGCGTGCGCCACGCCGTCGCCCATCAGAATCAGCGGGTTCTGCGCGCCGCGCAGCATGGCTGTGACGGCGGCCACGATCGACGGTTCCGGGACGACCCGCGCCGAGGGCGTGACGGTCGGGAGGACCGGCTCGTCGTTGATCGCGTCGAGCACATCCTGCGGCACCGAGAGGAACACGGGTCCGAACGGCGGGGTCGCCGCCATCTTCAGGCAGCGCCGCAGCAGCCGCAGCAAGCTGCGCGAGTCGATGGCGCGGGCGGCGTACTTGGTGACGGGCCGGGCCATGGCGACCAAATCCGCCGCCATCTGCGCGTCCATCGCGTCGTGGGCGACCCCGGCCTCGCCGGCGATCACCACCAGCGGCGAGCGCCGCCGCTTGGCGTGATACAGACTGCCGATGGCGTTGCCGAGGCCGACGCTGCAATGCAGTTGCACCACCGCCGGTTTTTGCGTCGCCTGAGCGTAGCCGTCGGCGATGCCGACGATGGCCGCTTCCTGCAAGCCCAGGATGTAATCGATGGCCGGGAAGCGCGAAATTTCATCGAGCAAGCCTTCCTCGCTGCTGCCTGGATTGCCGAACAAATAGCGAACGCCGTCCGCTTCCAGTTGCTCCAAGAGCTTGCGGTGTCCTGTTTTCCCGGTCATGACTTCACCTTTATTCATCGAGATTTCGATGCTCGTTCGCTTGTCGCCGTCTCGCCCGCGCTCACCAGCCGAAGCGGCGCAGGCCCCGCTCCAAGGTTTCCACCACCATCTGTCCGGTCAGGGTGGAATCCGGGGTGGAGCGGCCGGTGATGAAGGGGTAATCGACGATGACCGAGGTTTCCCGGCCGACGTTGCCGATGTAGCCGCCGTCCGGACCGGTGGCGTCGCGCAGGATGTATTCCAGCGGGTAGGGCGGCGGCCCCATGTTGAAATTCAGAAACTGGTTGTAGCGCTCCATGAAACCGGTGCCGTCCAGGTAGTCGTATTCCTTGCAATGGCCGGTGACCCGCTTGCCCCAGATGATGCTTTTGCGGTCGTTGAGATCGCGGGCGAAGGCCAGACAGGTCACGGCGTAACATTCCGCCGCCACCGGTTTGCCTTGGCGCAAGAAGCCGAAAATCAGCTCGTGGACCCGGTAGTTGTTGGCCATGTCGACCAGCGGGCCGCTGCCGCCGACCATCAACAAGGCGTCGTATTGGCTGAGCTGTTCCTGAGCGCGCGCCACCTCCCGGTAGTAGTTCTCCCACTGGCGCAACACTTCGGGGGCGCTCCAGTAAGGCTGCATCGGAAACCAGGCCGACAGGTTGATCGGGTTGTCCAGGCGCGGGTTGGCCGGATCGTCGATGGCCTGTACCTTGGCCGCCATTTCCGGCGTGGTGACCGGCCGGCCCAGCGGCGGATCGACGAAGCTCGCATCCTTGCTGACGGTGATGGCGACCGGCCGCTTGCCGGTCGGGGTGGCGAACACGGATTCGTAGCCGGCGGCGTCGAATACGTCCAGCGGGCCGATCAGCTCCTCGCCCCAAAAACCCCATTCCGACAACACGATCAAAATCTTGCGACTCATGAGTTCAAACCTCCGCGTTTAACGCCAAAATCTGCCGGGCGACCGCCTGGATGAAGGGTTCCACTACATGCCAACTGCGACCGGTGACCAGATCGCCGTCCACCACCACCCCGCCGTTTTCCGCGTCTTGCGGGACGTAAATCGCGCCGCAGTTCAACACGTCCGCCAGCACCACCTCGTGGCAAATCACCTTGCGCCCCTTCAGCAACTCCGGGTACGGCGTCAGAATCCACAAGCCGTGGCACAGCGGTCCCTTGACGATGCGCCGGTTCCGCATGGCGCGGGCGAAGAACTCGACCGCCGGCGCGGCGCGGACCATTTCCGGGGCAATGAGTTGTCCCTGTGGCGGCTCGAAATAGCGCAGCCGGACGCTGGTGTAGTTGGCCGCCATGATCACCGCCGCGTAGTCCTCCAGCGCGACGTGTTGGAAGTCGATGCTGACATCCAAGGTCTGCGGTGTTTGGCCCGGTTGTTCCACCTCGCCGACGAAGGTCTGTTTCGGCTGATTCCACAGCCGCGACATGAAGTGCACCTCCGCCCCCAGCGCGCCGAAGCCGTAGCGGTACGCTTCGATTTCGCCGGGCACGTACTGGCTTTCCACCAGCACCGCGATTTTTTTGCTCGCTAGCGGTTGAAGAGCCACGGTCACACCTTCTTGAGAAGCTTGGGACGGAATTCCACGACGATGGGAGAACCGAGTTCTTCTTCCTCCAGGTCGATTTGGAAGTTGTCTTCGGAGAAGCTCGCGCGCGGTACGCCGTTGACTGAGATTCCCGCGATCTCTATGGCGCCGGGAGCATAGAAATCCGGCAAGACATTGAGAGTGGCGCGCCCCGTCTTGGCATCCGGGCAGAAGAACAGGCAGAAATTAGCGCCGTCCTCATCTTGATCGAGCACCGGACGCACGAAGGAACGAG
This sequence comes from Candidatus Competibacteraceae bacterium, assembly GCA_016713505.1. Classification (NCBI taxonomy): domain Bacteria; kingdom Pseudomonadati; phylum Pseudomonadota; class Gammaproteobacteria; family Candidatus Competibacteraceae; species Candidatus Competibacteraceae bacterium. The sequence continues at coordinate 391,449 of JADJPA010000002.1, forward strand.
TGTAGATATGGGCCAGATAATTCAATTCAAAGACGTGATAGCCGGAAACGGAATGGCCGCCTTTTTGGCCATAAGCGCCTTCGATAATGGGGTGGCCGTTGTCGTTGACCCGAAAGAAGATGCCCCGGTTATCGTGATCCAAAAAGCAGGCGTTCCAAAAAATCTCCATTTCGCGCGCCAGCTCCAAATAACGGTATTCCTGCGTGGAGCCAAAGAGGATCAGATAAGCGAGAATTCCTTGCTCCTGTTGCCAGAAGTCTTTGGTATTACCCCAGGTGAATTCGATCGGCACGTTGGGCTGCGGCTCGCGTTCCACCGCATCGAAACAGCCGCCCCGGACTTGATCGAGGCCATGAATGGCCATCGCATCGCCCAGTTTTTTCGCCAGATTCAGAAAATCGGTGGCATAAAGCTCGTGCTGTTGCGCTTGGGTGTCCCGGCCCCGGTCGCGGTCTTCTTCGGCCAAGACCCGGTAATAGCTCGCCACGCGCGTAAGGTTCCAGGCGATCTTCAAGTTATGGCCGACCACGGCGCGGTTTTGCTGCCAGCGCCAGTTTTGATCCGGGGTCCAATCGGCGTGAAAGCGTTCGTTGACGAACGGTACTTCGGGATTGGGGTCGGGGAATTTCTGCAGGATCAGTCGGGAAGTCGTGTCCAGAATCGTCCGACACGTGTTTAAAAACTCGCCGATTTCTTCCCAGCCTTTACCGCCGCGCGGCAGCGGGTCCAGCGCCAGAATCAGATTGACCAGATAGGCGGGGATATGATCGCCGATGGAGTTCCAATTCTTGCGCGAGCGATTGTCGCCCAGTGCTTCGGTATCCGGCCGCAGGGTTGCGTAATCGATATGGGAGAAATAACCCTCCAAGCCACTAAAACCATTCTTGGGTGAATCTAAATAGAATCTTTGGAACGTGCGAACCGTGCGCTGAATATCTTCCAAGACTTCCCAATCCTGAGTGATGCGGTAGTACTGCGCCAAACCGGCCAGCGCGTAGATTTGCTCGTAGAGCGGAATGGTGTCGCGGTCGTCCGGATTTTCCGAAGCCACCGCGATTTTCGCCCCTCGGTCGCGGATTTTGCGTTTGCCAAAGCTCCAGAAACAACTTTGTCCGTCGTGGCTTAACGTGCGGAAGGTGTAGCGTTGATAGCGGACGCCCGCCTTGGCGGCGCACAGATACCGCTCGTTGCCAGTCAATAAGTAAGCCGAGGAAAGCCCGTAGATCAGGCGGGATAAGGTCGCGCATTCCTGCACGTTATCATCCTGCATCGGCAAGCCGAAAATGTTGAGATTGGTTTGATAAAACTCGGCGAAGTCATCCATTTCATAGGTGCGGCGATCACCGAACAGATCGTCCAGCCATTCGTCGGCCAAGCGGGAAATCTGGGTCAGCCACCAGTGCGATTCCTCGAAGATGTACCGTCCTTTCTCGTAATGGGGTAGGGTGACGGTACTGGCTTGGAATTGTTCCTTGCCTTGATGCGCCTGATAGATGCCGTAAATAATGACCAGCTCATCGGAATGAACGTATTTACGCACCAGCTCGGATATGCCGCCGCCAGAATTGAAATCCGGGGGCGCGGGGACGCGATCCCGGCTGAGTTCATCCAAATTGCGCAATACGTTAAAGGTGGTCTGCGAGCTGGTCCGAACCAGAAAACTGTCTCCGCTGCGGCAGCGCAGAGTAAAGCACGCCTCTTTGACGTTGACATCCGTGACCTTGCCTAACAGGGTCATGCTTTGCGAGAAATACTTCATGGGTTCTTTCATGGTTTCTCCTGGGCTGCTTGCCTAAGAATGACTGCTTCTATCATTCTACCGACTCAAGCAGTTCGCAGATTGAATTGCATTAAGTTTTGCTTGTTATTGACTATAAGTTGGAAATCAATTTTTTCAAATAAGTCAGAAGTCATAGAACGAGTGACTTACCAAAAGCCATCAACTTATCAGTGCAGTAACAAATGACGCAGAAGATGTAAGCCACTATCGTGCCAATCATAAAGTAAGGAATTATAAAATGCCTTTCTGGGTGGTTATTTCTGAGTCGATATAGCCGTTGATATATTTATAATGCCATGAAAATATTTAATTTTTTATATAAGCATCAGCGGTTGGCCAAAATTTAGAGGTTATTAGTTTTTTATTATTTCCAGTGAGAAAAGTAAAAGATTTTGTCTATTTTTCTGGCAAATTTTAAAAAGAATTACGTTTAATTAATTGCAATTAGAAACATTGGTCTTGAAAGACAGTTCAAATTGAACCTATCGTATGATTCAATTTGACCTGACGTGAAACAACTGAAACAATTGAAACGATTTAGTCATTTAGTACTATGACTAAAGTTATAAAGCGGAAGGCCTATACTCAATCGGGGCATTCGGTGCAAGAATCAAAATGCACTGAAAATACTGAAAAGTAACAAATTGCCGGTAGAGTTGCCGTTTCCGAGTTCGAGCCAGTTCGCTGGGAGCAAACCGGCTGTCCCGCCATCGGAAAATACGAGCCGATAACCTGCATCCTGCTCGATCCCGCGTCGCTCGCGGAGCCGGAGGCTTTGCAATGGAGCTATCGCTATGAGCCGGTTTAAGGTCTCGAATAATGAGCTGATGAGCCGTTGCAAAGGAATCGTGCCGTTCGGCGTCGGCCCGAACAAAAACCGGGCTATTCGGGGCACGGGTACAATGCCAAGTCAGGGTATTGATCGAGGGCCGGCATTCGTTTTTACCGCAACCTGCGAATGGAGCTGGTTTTTGATGTTTCCGAGTAACCAAGATGAGCCAAGCCATGAACCCCGGTGACCGCGTTACGCAGGCTGAAATTCAGGCCGAGCTGATCGGCACTCTATTCCGCTCTATCCCAGTCGCCATTGCGGTTCATGTGGTGTCGAGCACCGTCTTGGTGTTCATGCTGTGGGATAAGGCGGCGCGCGATCGTTTGTCGGTTTGGCTGGCGGTGCTTTACGGGTTGGCGGCGGTGCGCTGGCTGTTGATGCGCGCGTATCAGCGGCGCCGGCCGGCGGTGGAAGCGATACCTCCCTGGGGGCGGGCCGCCGCCGCGCTATCTTGGGCTTTTGGCCTGGCGTGGGGTGCCGTGCCGGTTTTGTTCTTGGACCCGGCGCAACCGCTCAACCTCATCATCATCACCGTGATGCTGGTGGTCTTGAACGCTCAGGCGCTGATGGCGGTGGTGTCTTATCCGCCGGCCTATCTGGCCTCGGCGCTGACCTTGCTGTCGCTGGCGGCGGTCCTGATCCTGCGGGCCGGCGCGGCGGGCGCGGATGTCGCGCTGCTGGTGAGTCTGAATCTGGCGGCGAGCTTGTTCTATGCCAGAAACGTCTACAAAACGCTTAACCGCTCCTTACAGCTTCGCTTCGAGAACGCCGCGCTGCGGCGGGAAACCGAGGAAAAATCCGCCTTGCTGGAAACGACGCTGCAAAACATCCAACAGGGTATCAGCTTGATCGATCATGAAGGCCGGCTGCGGATGTGGAACCGGCAATGGCTGAATTTGCTCGATCTGGATGAGCGCAGCCCGCACGCGGGTCAGTCGTTTAGCGCGGTTTTGAACGCCGCCGACCCGCCGCTGGCGCTGCCGTCAACGGGGCAACTAGAGTACCGGCGCGCGGATGGCGCGATCATCGAGATCCGCCAAAGCGCCCTGACCGACGGCAGCCAGATTTTCACCTATACCGACATCAGCGAACTCAAGCGCCGCGAGGAGATTCTGAACACCGCTCGCCAGGGAGCGGAGCAGGCCAACGCGGCCAAGACCCGGTTTCTGGCGACCGCCAGCCACGACTTGCGCCAGCCCATCCACGCGCTGGGCCTGTTTTTCGCCAACCTGGCGGATCGGGTCCGCAATGCCGAGACCGAGCCCTTGATCGGGCAGATCGAGGAGTCCATCGCCGCCATCGACGGTATGCTCAACGCCTTGCTGGATATTTCCAAACTGGACGCCGGGGTGATCCGCCCGCATATCGGGCCCGTGGCGGTGGCCGAACTGTTCAAACGGCTAGATGCCGAATATCAGCCGCTGGCGCGGGAAACCGCCAACAGCTTGCGGGTGCGGCTCAGCCGGGCCATCGTCCAGACCGATCTGGCGATGCTGGAACGCATCTTGCGAAATTTGCTGGCCAACGCCTTGCGCTATACCAGCAACGGCCGCGTCCTGGTCGGCGCCCGCTGCCGCGCCGGCCAGCTGCGGATCGAAGTGCACGATACCGGCTCCGGCATTCCGGCGGACCAGCTGGAAGCGATCTTTTGGGAGTTCCACCAGTTGGGCAACCCGGAGCGCGACCGCCATCAGGGCTTGGGTTTGGGCTTGGGTTTGGCCATCGTCAAGCGCTTGGCCGCGCTGCTGGGCTATCCCATCACCGTCCGCTCGCGGCTGGGGCGGGGGTCCTGTTTTACCATCGCGCCGCCGCTTGCCGAGCGCTCCGCCTGTTACCCCTCGCCCGCGTCGGCGGCGGTTCCCGGCCGCGAGTTGCAGGGACGACGGGTGCTGGTGCTGGACGACGACAGCCCGGTATTGGAAGCGATGAGCGGACTGCTGGGGCGGTGGGGTTGCGCCGTCATCAAGGCGCTTTCGCTGGTCGAGGCCCAAAACCAGCTTGAAAGCCAAGCGCCGCCCGAACTGTTGGTGGTGGATTATCGCTTGCGCGGCGAAGTCTCCGGGCTGGAAGCGGTGGCGGTCTTGCAAAAGAACCTGCGCCGCTACGTGCCGACGTTAATCATCACCGGGGATACCGACCCCGAACACCTGCGCGAAGCGGAGGCGAGCGGCTATCCCCTGCTGCACAAACCGGTGCAACCCGCCAAGCTGCGCTCGGCCGTGCGCCATCTGATCCGCGCCAACGAGCGTGAATGATCGAAGGCACTGGGGTTGTGGCGTCGCCTTCAATCCGGTTTGGCCGCGGCGGCCAGCAAACCCAGCCGGGTGGCTTCAAGGACCGCTTGGGTTCGGTTGGCGGCTTTAAGCGCCCGCATGACGGCGGTGACGTGCAGCTTGACCGTCCCTTCCGCCACATGCAGGTGCTTGCAGATGCTCTTGTTGGATAAGCCCTGAGCCATCAGGCGCAAGACCTCCAGTTGCCGGGGGGTCAGCCCGTCGAAGCGGGCTTCTTCGGAAACGGAAGTTGGGTCGGGAGATCGGGCCGGTAGCGCGCGGGCGGCCGTGGTCTCGGGGCCGCCCGCTCCGGCGGCGGGGTCGACCGTTGCGTCCGGCGCGGTTGCCACGGTTTCCAGAACCGCCAGCAAGGCGGGTGGAATGTAGATCTCGCCGGCCATCACCAGACGCAGGGCCGAGACCATCTCGTGGCTGCTGCACGATTTTGGGATGTAGCCCATCGCCCCGGTTTTGAGCGCTTGGCGGACGGCGAGCGGTTCTTCGGAGGCGGACAGGATGACCAGAGGTACGGTCGGGCGCAACTCGCGTAGTTCCGGCAAGGCGGCCAAGCCGCTCGCGCCCGGCAAGGCCAGATCCAGCAAGATCAGGTCGAGGTCGTGATAGTGGGCGGCCATGCGCATGGCTTCCTGGGCGGTCGCCGCTTCGATCACCACGGCGGTGCTGTCGAACTGTTTGAGAACGTGCAGCAGCGCTTCGCGAAATAGAGTGTGGTCGTCAACCAGAAGAATTCGCATGGCTTGTCACCTGAGCGATACCCGATCAACATGCTCGGATATTTGCGGAGATCGGAGCGGTTTGGCGTCGTTCGAACGACTAGACTGTGTTTAAACCAGGACCAGGACTGCATCAAAATCTTTAGCGCCGCTGAGCCGGAGAAGGTGCCATGAGCGATCAAGCACATATTGTAGTTGTCGATGACGAGCCCGAATTGCGGGAGATGGTCGAAGAATACCTGGTCAAGCAGGGTTTCAAGATCACGACGGCCGAAGATGGCCCGACCATGCGCCACATCGTGGCGGAACAAGCCGTCGATCTAGTGCTGCTGGATGTCAAAATGCCCGGTGAAGACGGCTTGAGCTTGGCTCGCTTCCTGCGCGAGCATCACCCGGTCGGCATCATCATGCTGACCGCTGTCGGCGAGGTGGTCGACCGGATCGTGGGCCTGGAAATGGGTGCTGACGATTATATCAGCAAACCCTTCGATCCCCGCGAGTTGTTGGCCCGCATCAAAAGCGTGCTGCGGCGGCTGTCGCGGGCGGAGGCGGCTGAACGCGCTGCCGAGCAAGAGCTGGCCGGCATCCGCTTTGGCAAGTATGTGCTGAATCTGGAATCGCATCAGCTGTTCAACACCGACGGTGAGGAAATCACCATTACCGGGATGGAGTTCGACCTGCTCAAAGCGTTCGCAACGCATCCCAATCGAGTCCTGACCCGCGATCAAATCCTGGACCTGGCGCACAACCGCAATTGGGATCCTTTCGACCGCAGCATCGATGTCCGCATTACCAGGATTCGACGCAAGATCGAAAAAGATCCCGCCAAACCGCAAATTATCAAAACGGTATGGGGCAAAGGTTACCTCTTCGTTCCCGATAAGGAGGAATGATATGCCATTCCGCACTGCCGTAAAGGTCACGAACCCTCACTCTTGGCAGGGGCGCATCGGCGCGACCCGCTATCCGTCGAGCAAGCAGTGCCTCTGGCTCTTGCTGGGGATGCTTGCTGTTATCGGTGCCGCCTTCAGCCAAACCTATGAAGGTAAGAAAATCCTGTATATCAATTCTTACCATGTCGGCTATGAAGGAAGCGACCCTATCACCCAGGGCATCGAGGCTGTTTTAAAAAAGTATCCGATCGAGCTCCAGATCATTTACATGGATACCAAACGCAATCCCGCCGAGGATTTCAGTCAGGCGGCCGCGCTCAAAGCAAAGGCCGTGATCGAGGAGTTTCGGCCGGACGTGGTGATCGCCAGCGACGATAACGCGTCCAAGTATTTGATCATGCCTTATTATAAAGATGCCGAGCTGCCTTTTGTCTTTTGCGGAGTGAATTGGGATGCATCGGTCTATGGCTTTCCTTATAAAAATGTTACGGGAATGATCGAGGTGGCGCTGGTTTCGGAAATCTTCAGGCATCTTAAGAAATACGCAAAAGGAAATCGCATCGGCTTTATTGCGGGTGATACTTTGTCCGAACGAAAAAATTTGGAATATTACATCAAACGCTTTGATATCGAGTTCAGCAAAATCTATTTTGCCACGACCTTCGAGGAGTGGAAACAAAGCTATTTAAAACTTCAGGATGAAGTCGATATGGCGATGATGACCAGCCATGTCGGTATTGTGGATTGGAACGATCAAGAAGCGCGAGCTTTTGCTGAAAACCATGTCAAGATACCGATTGGAACGGAGCACCGCTGGTCGATACCCTTCGCGCTGGTGGGCGTCGCCAAGGATTTTGAAGAGATGGGAACCTGGTCGGCTTACGCCGCGCTCAAGATTCTCGATGGCGTTGCGCCCAGCAAAATTCCCATTACCGCCAACAAGAAAGGTCAACTGTTGTTTAATGTGAGAATGGCGGAGAAGCTGGGGATCGACACGGTTCCGCCGTTGGCGGAACTCGTTCGCTAAGCCCGTCGAGCGATCCCTCCAGCGAGGGTTGAACCGGTATGGCCGCTCCTCGCCCGTCGCGTTCGTTAACGCGGCAAACCCTCTTTCAGATGGCGATTCGGATTACCGCCATCGTCACCGTGGCCACTGTCATCAGTTATTTTCACGTCAAGCATAACCTGCAAACCCAGACGTTGGAGCAATTGCAGCGCTACGTGCAAGAGTGGGGCGCGCGGGAAAGCGCTATTTTTGTATTGGCTCAGGATAATTTGCGGACCTTCGCCCAGGACTACGCCAAGCGCCTTGAAAATTTCGATGGGATTGACCCGCAGACGAGGTTTGGGGAACTGTTTGCCGAGCGCGAAGATGGCAGTACTCGCCTGCGGGATTTTTTCTTTGAAAAATCAGATATTACAGGGGTTATCGGCAAGTACGTCAATTTCGATGCCGAGCTGCGGCGGCGCTTGGTGATCGGCTATGACCTGCTGGCTCAGTACGGGCCCGCCTGGCGACAGCGTTTTGTCAACCTTTACATCACTACCCCCGAGCACGGGATCTTGATCTACTGGCCTGGAAAGCCTTGGGGGTTGAACGCCAATTCCTGGGAGGTCAACGCCAAACTGGCCTTAAACGAAAATGAAAATGACGAAGTATTAGTGATTGACGATCGGCGCGCCGCGCGGAAAACAACCTGGTCCACGCTTTATTTTGATTACGCCGTCAATGACTGGATGGTCTCCACGACGGAGCCGGTCAATTTTGACGGCAAATATATGTTGTCCGTGGGGCATGACATGTTATTGCATGAATTGATCGAACGCATGCTCAGCAGCCGCATTGAAGGGACTTACAATATTCTGCTGCGTGAAGATGGCCTGTTGTTGACTCATCCGCGTTTTATGGATGCCATTCAAGCCCAAAATGGCAACTTGTCGATTGCAAAAGCGGGCGATGCTAATTTAAAGCGGATCTTTAAGTTAGTGAAAAACCAAGCTGATACCGCTATCATCATCGACAATGATGAAGATGATGAATATCTCGCGGTCACTCGGCTGCAAGGGCCGGGTTGGTATTTGGTGACCGTGTTTCCGAAGGCTATTATTATCAGGGGAGCTTTTGTCACCGCGCGCCTTATTTTACTCTTGGGCGTTATTGCGCTGTTGGTGGAAATCGTCACCTCGTTTTTTGTGCTGAGAACGCAGTTATCCAAGCCGTTGACCAGTTTGATGGAGGCGACGAATCGCATTGCCGTCGGGGATTTCAATATTCATCTAGCCAATCACCGCCTGGATGAAATCGGGCGGTTGGCGCGATCCTTGAACACCATGTCGCTTGAAATAGGCGCTCGGGAAAATGCCCTGAACGAACGCAGCGTGAAGCTGGCTCTGCTCAACGAGCAACTGGAGCAAGAATTGGAAGAGCGCAAGCGGGCGGAGCGGGAAATCGCGCGGCAGCGGGAAGCGCTGCATCAGAGCGAGAAACTCAACGCGCTCGGCTCCTTGTTGGCGGGGGTTTCGCACGAGCTCAACAACCCGCTCTCGGTGGTGGTCGGGCGAGCGATCATGCTAGAAGAAGAAACGACCGATCCCGCGCTCAAAACCAAACTCAGCAAGGTTCGCCAAGCCGCCGAGCGCTGCGCGCGGATCGTCAAAACTTTTTTGTCCATCGCCCGACAACAACCGCCAGAGCGCAGGCCGGTGTCGGTGAACGGGCTGATCGAGGCCGCCGTCGAATTGACCGCCTACAGCCTGCGCACCGCGGACATCGGTACGGTTTTGGACCTCGACCCGCTGTTGCCGGAGCTGTCCGCCGACGCCGATCAACTCACTCAGGTTTTTACCAATCTGATTGTCAACGCCCAGCAGGCGCTGCTGGAGATCGATCCTCCGCGCTACCTGGAAATCACCAGCTCTTTTGCGCGGGACGAACAGCGGGTAAGGATCGAATTCGCCGACAACGGTCCAGGAGTGCCGGAGGCCATCCGTTCCCGCATCTTCGAGCCGTTCTACACCAGCAAGCCGGTGGGGATGGGCACCGGAATCGGCTTATCCTTCAGTTACGGGGTGATCGCTTCGCACGGCGGCCAGATCAGCCTGGAACCGGTTGAGACGGGCGGCGCCCGCTTCGTCATCAGCCTGCCGCTGGCGGTTTCGGCGGCGTCGGTGGACGACGCTCTGCCCAAACACCTCGGGAGTCAGCCCCGCACCATCCTGATCGTCGACGATGAAGCCGATATCGCCGAAATGCTGAGCGAAATGTTGGTTGCGGCGGGCCATCGGGTCGATACCGCCGCCAGCGGTAACGAGGCGCTGCGGCGGCTGGCGGTTAGAAGCTACGACGTGATTCTCAGCGATTTGAAGATGCCCGACCTGGACGGTCCGGGCCTGTATCGGCACTTGCAACACTCCCATCCCCAGTTGCTCGACCGGATTATCTTTATTAGCGGCGATACGTTCAGGATGGAGGCAAGTGAGTTTTTGGCGCAAACCGGCCGGCCCTTGCTGGAAAAGCCCTTTATTCCTAGCGAGGTGATCCGGGCCGTGCAGCAGGTGCTGGGTTGAGCGCCGACCATCGAACTCTGGAGGCGTCGAACTCCTTAAATTTTATCGGTCATTGGCGCATCAGTAAGGCAGCAACACCACACACGGCTGTATTGCTGCCCTTCACCGCTCGCTCAGGGCCGCAACTGGGCCAAGGGGCCTTGATCGTCCGGGAAGGAGCCGGTGTTGAGGACCTGGATGCCGGCGTTGTGCTCGCCGTTGAAAGGCGTCACGGTGTCGGCGCAACCGGCGGCGCGGGCGTCGGCGGGCGAGTTGAACCAGAGGCCCAGATGATAGGTGTGGACCGGGCCGGTGGGGGGGTTGGCGTCGGCGTCGGGAATGGGCGTCTCGTGCACGACCGGGGCCGGCGCGACGTTCGGCGCGACGATGAAGGTTTCGATGTTGAAGCGGCCGACGAAGCGGGCCTTGCCCTTGCCTTTGGCGTTGGTGGTGAGGTCGCCCTGATACCAGGACAGCCCGAACGGGAGGTTGGGCACCTGGATGACGAACACGTCGAAGGCGGTATTGGCGGGCAACCCTTCGACCTTGACGCTCATCAGCTCCGCGCTTTCGCCGGCGTCGATGCTCACCTCGCCCCTGGCGTTCGGCAGGCATTGCCGCACCCCCCCGGAAGGCGTCAGATCGAAGCGGATATCCTCGCTCGCTCGGGCGACGTTGATCGCTGAGCTGGCGGCGAGTGCGGCCACTGCCGCGCCGGTTGTGAAGATGGATTTCATCGTAGGTTCGTTCCTGGTTGAAAGTGGTTACAGCAAAGCCCAAACGCGGCTTTTGATGCGGGCTGGCTGCCGCCATCAAAAAAAGTGGCGGGTGATCCTGCGAGAACTAAATTAGCGATGCCGGATTTCCGACCGATTTCAGCAACTGGCGTTTTCGTTTCATTTGTTTCGGCTAGCTCCGGCTTAAAGCGTTTCCAGCACGGGCGGGAGCGCAAAAAACTGCTGGGGCGAACAAGGAGTGACGAGCGAGAACGGCAGGATGATTTTTAAAGCTGTTTCACTTGGGCCGCCGAACGGCTGAGGAGGTCTTGCGGCGGGCGCAACCTCAAGGGCCGGAGCCGCATCTAAGTAACCAACTGTGATTGACTATCGATCTCGACGGAGGAGGCTTTCCATGAATCCCGATCCAGGGCGGCGCCGGTTGTTATGGACTGTTGGAGCTTGGCTGTTGGCGGATGGCGCGCGGGCGGCCGCGCGCTTGGAGCCCACGCCGGCTCAAACCGCCGGCCCGTTCTATCCGACCGAACCGCCGCTCGATGACGACAACGATCTGACTCGCGTGCGCGGCGCGAGCGGCATCGCTCAAGGGCGCAGCACCGATTTGAACGGGCGATTGCTCGACCGTAACGGCAAGCCTATCGAGCGGACGCGCATCGAGATCTGGCAATGCGACGCCAACGGGCGCTATCACCATCCCTCGGATCGCGCCGGCGGACGCGATGCCAATTTTCAGGGCTTCGGGCATACGGTCACCGACGCCGAAGGCCGTTATCGCTTTCGCACCATCCGGCCGGTGCCGTATCCAGGCCGCACCCCGCATATTCACTTTGCGGTGTTTCCCGAAGGCGAGCGGCCTTTCGTCACCCAACTCTACGTGCGGGGCGAGCCGCTGAACGCCCGTGATGGGCTGTTCAACGACATTCCAGCAGACCGGCGTGAGTTGGTGCTGGCGAATTTCACGCCGGCGCAGGGGGCGGGCGCCGAATTGATGGCGACCTTCAACGTGATTCTGGACCTGACCCCACACGGCTGAAGGGGAGGGGCGGTAGCGGTGGTGAACAGTAAGAATTGCGGTCAGTAGCCGCGAATCCGCCGGCGGAAAAGCCTGGAAAGGTGTGCGGGGTCGTTACCCACGCGAACGCCCGCAATCGATCACGGGGCCGGCTTTTTTGCGATCACGACTTCAAGGTATTCGCCCGGTACCACCAAGGAGTGGGGTCCGCCGATATTAAATCCTTCGAGCAGGGCCGTCAGGTCGGCGGTCAAATCAGCTTGACGAGCCGCCTCAAGCGCGGCAAAGACTTTGTGCGTCGGCCCGTAGTAATGACGGAACACCTCGATCCAATGAGCGGCCGAGCGGTAGCGGAAGTTGAAATGTCGCCGCGCGCAGTGAATGGCGCTGGCCGCCTCGCCGAACAGTTGATCGAGGTGCGTTTCGGAGCCCCACAGCGCCGGAGATTTTAGACCCGCCGGTGGCGCAATATAGCGGGCGATCATCCGAAAGAGCTGACCGATGAACCCTTCAGGCGTCCGATTCGCCAACCCGATGCGGCCGCCGCCGCGCACCACGCGCAACAGCTCGCGCCGTCTTGGCCTGATCGGGCGCGAACATCGCGCCGAAGGTGGAGAGCGCCACGTCGAAGGAACCGGCGTCGAAGGGGAGGTTTTTTCGGCATCCGCCGTTGGATCGAACCTCCAAACTTTCGGCTTTGGCGCGCGCCGCGCCTTTTTCGAGCAGTTGCGGCACGTAGTCGGTCGAAGTGACCTGCGCGAAGCGACGGGCGGCGGCCAGCGTGGCGTTGCCGTTGCCCGCCGCCACGTCCAGCACCCACCCTCGAATCGTGAGTCACGGGCGCGGCATCGATTTTTAACGCAATAGTGTATTCTTAAAAGGCAAAATATTGATTAATCGTCTACCAGGACGGTCTTCAGAACGAGAATCTAGTTCCTGATGATGATACAAAACCCCTATTTTTTCCTGGTGTGGCTCGCAACAACGAGTGAGGAGAGCAGGATGAAACCTTTCCGCTTTACGGTGATCGCAGCGCTGCTCGGCGCGACGGCTTTGATCCCGACCCTGGGTGGCGCACAACAACTGTCCCCAGCGGTGCGCACGCAGCGCGAGATGATCGTCACCGCCAACCCGCGGGCCACTGAAGCCGGCGCCTTCATGCTCAGAATCGGCGGAACCGCGACGGATGCGATGATTGCGGCGCAAGTGGTGCTGGGTCTGGTCGAACCGCAGGCGAGCGGCCTCGGCGGGGGGGCGTTCGTGGTTTACTACGACGCCAGATCTCGGACGGTCACCAGCTTCGACGGCCGGGAAAAGGCCCCGGCCGCCGCGACCGAGCATCGCTTCCTGACCGAGGATGGTAACCCCCTCGATTTCGTGGCGGCTTGGCAAAGCGGCCTGGCGGTCGGTGTTCCGGGCGTGCCGCGCTTGCTCGAAGTGATGCACCGACGTTACGGGCGGTTGCCGTGGTGGTCGTTGTTTGGACCCGCCATCTTCATGGCCCAAGGAGGCTTCCCACTGACCGAGAACACCAGCGACCAAGTCGGCGGACTGCTGGCTCTCAATCCGTCTTGCGCGGACGGAGAACGGTTGTTCTTCCGCGACCGGACCGCCTTCGAGTATTTCGCGAACGCGGCGGATTGCACCGCCAAACCGGCCGGAACCTGGACGCGCAACCCGGATTACGCCAATACGCTGAGACTGATCGCCTTTTGGGGCGCGGCGGGTTTCTACAGCGGCTCCGTGGCGGCCGATCTCGTGGCGGCCGTGCGGGGCGATTTGGCGCTTCCGGGCGATATGACTCTCAGCGACTTGAGCGCCTATCAAGTCATCGAGCGAAAACCGGTGTGCGCCGACTATCGTGGCCACACGGTATGCAGCATGGGACCACCGTCTTCGGGGGGACTGGGGGTCGGCCAGATGCTAGGCATCCTCGAACACTTCGATCTCGGTTCGAATCCGCTGGATAGCGAGGCGGTCCACCTTTTTGCCCAGGCCGGCCGGCTGGCGTTCGCGGATCGCAACCAGTATGTGGCGGACTCCGATTTCGTGCCGGTTCCCGTCCGGGGGATGCTGGATAAAACCTATCTGGCCGGACGGGCCGCGCTGATCGGCGACCGCGATCTGGGTACGGTAAGCCCCGGCGTGCCACCGGGCGCTGTCGAGCCGGCGGCGCCCGACCGCACGACCAATACCACCGGGACCAGTCACATCTCCGTCGTCGACCGTTACGGCAACGCGCTGGCCATGACCACCTCGATCGAGAGCTCTTTCGGCAACGGCGTCATGGTTCCCGGCCGGGGGTTTCTGCTCAACAACCAGCTCACCGATTTTTCCTTCGCGCCGCGCGGTGATGACGGTGCGCCGATCGTCAATCGCGTGGAAGCCAACAAGCGGCCGCGCAGTTCCATGGCCCCGACGCTGGTGTTCGACGCGCGCGGCCGCTTGGAGTGGCTGACCGGTTCGCCGGGAGGGTCGCGCATCATCGGCTACGTGGCGCAGTCGCTCGTCAACGTCATCGACTTCGGGCTCGATCCGCAGGAGGCGATCGATGTCCCGCACTACATGAACCGCAACGGCCGAACCGAGCTGGAGCGGCCGATTCCAGGCGTGACCTTGGGCTACGACGCCGAAGCGCTGGCACAAGCTCTCGCCGCGCGTGGGCACGGGGTGGACTTCGTTGAACAGGTTAGCGGTTTGGGCGTCATTCAGGCGATCGAGAGGGGCTTCCTGGGCGGCGCTGACCGGCGCCGTGATGGCGCGGTCGGCGGACAGTGAGGCGCGCGCATGGGTCGGTTCGGGCGCTTCAGCGGCGCCCGCAAACCGTCAGCGAGCTCGCTCCTAAAGGCGGGATGCTTGGGAGCGGGCTCGACATTTTAGCGTTAGCCGTCCTGCGGGCCGACCGACAGCGGCGGAAATTCGGGATGCGCCGATTCCTGCTGTCTGACGGCGGGGTTATAGCGCAGACAGTTCGGCAAACCGGGGCTTTCGGTACCGATTTTGATGGCCGCGATGCGGCCCTCGTTGCGTAATTGCAGCAGCCGCGAGATCACCCGGTTGCGGATGGTTTCGGGATCGATGGTGTTGACATAGATCTTGGTGCCGCCTTCGAAACCGGCCGGCGTCGAGACCCGCCATTTGATCAGCACCCGCCACGGCATGGGGACATCCACATCGGGCGGTTTGTAGTACCACTCCTCGTTGCAAGGCACGTCCGCGCCGGTGGCGGCGTGGCAAGCCTGCACCAGATCGGACATGCCGCGCAGTTCGCTGGCGGAATGATTCCACGGCTGGCTGCGCTCGCTCTTGGAATAGATTTCCAGCGTGGGAAAGCGGTGGCCGAAGCCGGCATAGGCGATGGCATGGTCGTTTTCGGCGACCACCAGGTTGCGGTAGATGGCGAAGTTGACGCCGGCTTCGTTATAGAGGTTGGGGTTGGCTCGCACCCGCTCCAGTTCCAGCCCGTTTTGCGCGCCGCGTTCGTCGATGGCCACCAGCTGCTTGTGGAGGTGATCGAAGGACGCTCCGGCCGGTTTCAACCAGTTCTGGAATACCGCCACGTAGCGGACGTAGCGGTTGTTGGCGTAGATGTCGCGCAGGGCGTCGATGGTGAAGTGCAGGTACTGATAATGCTCCTCGGGAGTCAAGGCTCCGGAGGAGGCCAGTTGGTGGTCATGAGTGGCGCCATCGACGAAATGGCGGCGGGCGACGATCAACTCGTGACCGCCGCCGAAGAAGGCGTTGGCGAACTGCAAGCGCTCGTCCAGGGACATCCGCTCCCAGGCGGATTCATCGATGCCGACCGCCTTCAGCCGTTGCTCCGACATCCGCAGTACGTGCTGGCGGCCAGCCACCGACGCCAGATAGGTCAGCTTGTGCGATTCGAGGGCGTCCGGGAGGCGGTAGTCGAAATTTTTCTGCCAGTAATTGAAGGAGATGATTTCGAACAAGTTGGGGACGCGGCGGAATTCGGCCACCGTATCGAACAAAGCGTCGACCTGGAGATGGCGCAGCAAGGTGTACTGATCGCCGGCCTTAATCAGGCGCGCCTTTTCAGGCGGGGTTTCCAGATAGAGCCGAGGACAGAACGAGCAATAGGCGTCGGTCTTGGTCGGATCGATCGGAGCGGGATTTGCGTTCAGCACGCCGAGCGGGCGATTGCCCCGACCGGGTACGGTCCACACTTCGGTTCCGGTGAGCGGATTGACTTGTTTGATGGTCCCATCGGCCATCCGCATCAGATAACTGGATTCGGGAATCTGGTCCAGCATGTCAAGCTTCGCCTCGTCGTGTTCGATACGTAGTACATCAGGGAAAAAGCAGTACGCCTCCCGAATATTTTAGCAGTTTCGTGGGAAATAGATTTTGAGCGTGGCTACTGCTTCAGAGCCAAGACCAGCGCGCCGCCGGCGATCATCGCGATCCCGAGCCATTCCTGAACGCTGGGGCGTTCGCCGAGAAAGGCAAACGCGAAAACCGCGACCAGCACCAGGCTGAACTTGTCGACCGGCGCGACCTTCGAGGCTTCACCGATCTGAAGGGCGCGAAAATAACAGACCCAGGAAGCTCCGGTAGCCAGGCCGGAAAGGGTGAGAAACAGCCAGGTTTTAGCGGACAACGCGAGCGGGTTGGTCCACTTGCCGGCCAACCAGACAAAGGCGGCCAGGACAAGGATGATGATGGCGGTTCGAATGAGGGTGGCCAGATCCGAATCGACGCCTTGAATGCCGATTTTGGCGAAAATGGCGGTCAAGGCGGCAAACATCGCCGAGAGCAACGCCCAGTACAACCAGCCTGTTGCAGGGATCATGGCCGGATTGTAGCTGGAAAAGCCCAGGTTCACCCGACGAAAGAACGACCAGCGTTTCGGCTGGGCCAGCCCGCGAGCTGTAATTGCGTCGTTCGAAGCCCTACCGGATTAGCGCGACGGCGGCGCTGAGAAACGCCGCCATACCCGCAAACCTCGAATCAGCAGCCTGCGCAATCTGAGGTCAGCCCAATCCATGAACCGCGCGGCGGCAAGGGACTCCTGGGCGACCAGCATAGCCCCGATGATGAGGACGACGATGCCCGGTCCGGGAGCGACCAACATGACAACCCCCAAACCCATGATGAGGATGCCGGCCCCGATGGCGAGAATCTTCTGGTGAAAGGCGCTCGGTTGGTGTTGCTGCCGTTGTTTGAAATGCGCCCTGAAGCGCTGGCCCGGCGGGACGGCGGCGAAGCGCTGCCAGCGCTGTTTGAGACCGAGGGTATCCGACATAGGCGAAGCTCCGCGAGATAAGCTGGAAGGCTATTGCGACCTTCAGACTGGAAGAACGTTCGATCGACAGGCAGGCTGGCGTTGTTTGGGACTTCGACTGCAACAGGGTCTCGAACGGATCAAGTCAGATGAGTCAGTGAGATTTGTCCAATGACTTAACAATATTAGGGTTGCTTGGTATAAGGTCTGCTGTCGGACTTCATCACTAGCAGCAACAAGGAGACTTTAAAAATGAAACGGCGCGAATTTATTAAAACAACGAGTCTTAGTTTAGCTGCCGCCAGCGTGGCGACGGTTCAGTGATGTTAGCCAAGCGGGTGGCCGAATTAACCGACAACAAATTCGAAATCCGAGTTTTGGTGGGCGAACAAAGTGTACCAGTTGCCAACTTCATGGAGTTGATCCAAAAAAATACCGTGGATTGCATTCATACCGCCTGCTTCTATTTTCATAATACCAATAAGGCGTTTTCAATCGACACCGGCATTCCCTTCGGCCTCGGCTCCCGTCAGTTGAACGCGTGGTATTCTGAAGGCCAAGGGTTGGCGTTGAGTCGGGAATTCTTCGCTAAATTCAATGCGGTCAATTTTCCGGGCGGCAATACCGGCACCCAAATGGGCGGCTGGTCGCGCAAGGAAATCAAGTCTTTGGAGGATATCAAAGGGTTTCGGATGCGCATTGTGGGATTTGGCGCAGAAATCCTGACCGCGTTGGGCGCGTCGCCCGTTATGATACCGGCCGGCAACATTTATTCCGCGTTGAATCAAGGCGACCTCGACGCCCGCTCGTTCCCTCCCGGCTGGGCGGGAGGGAAAACGCCCTGACGTTCAGGCATCGACAGCGCTCTCAAGCACTACTACCCGTGGGGTGATCTTGCAAAACAGCTCGTAAGTGATGGTGCCGACGGTGCGCGCGATATCCTCGGCCGGCAAGCCGCGCCCCCACAGAATCACCGGATCGCCGACCTCGGCCTCCGGCAATTCGCTCAGGTCGACGGTCAGCATATCCATCGACACTCGGCCCGCCAGCGGGGCGCGGCGGCCGTTCACCAATACCGGGGTTCCGGACGGCGCGTGGCGGGGATAGCCGTCGCCGTAGCCGATGGCGACCACGCCGATGCGGCTGGCGCGCGGACAGACCCAGGTGCCGCTATAACCGATGGGCTCGCCCGCCGCATAGTGCTGAACCGCAATCAAGCGGCTCGCCAGCGTCATGACCGGTCGCAAATCCTCATCCGCGCCGGTGCGCTGGCCAAACGGCGAGCAGCCATACAGCATGATGCCGGGTCGCACCCAATCGAAATGCGTTTCCGGCCAACCCAGAATCCCCCCGGAGTTGGCCAGGGAACGTTCCGCCGCTCTGCCTTGGGTCACGGTGTTGAAGGTATCGAGCTGCTGGCGCGTGTACGGATCGTCCCGATCATCCGCCTTGGCCAGATGGCTCATCAGGCGCGGGTTGGGGGCGGCGTTGGGGCAGGCCGCGAGCCGTTCCAGCGCGGCGGGCACCCGCTCGGGCGCGAAGCCCAGGCGGTGCATCCCGGTGTCGATCTTGAGCCAGACCTCGATGGGCTGGGCGCGCGGGGCCAGCTCCAGCATCCGCAACTGCGACTCGTGATGGATCGTGGCTTGCAAGCCATGCCGGCGGCAGAGTTCTATTTCCTCGGGTTGCAGGAACCCTTCCAGCACTAGGATCGGCTTGCCGATGCCCGCCTCCCGCAACGCCATCGCCTCATCGCAGCGCGCCACGGCAAACACGTCCGCCGCCTCCAGCGCGCGAGCGGCGCGCAGCATACCGTGACCGTAAGCGTTCGCCTTGAGGGCTGCCGCCACTCGGCAACCGGGCGCGGCGGCGCGAACGCGGGCCAGGTTATGGCGCAGGGCGGCCAGATCGATAGTGGCGGTGGTGACGGGCTTCATTCCTTCATCTCCCCTGTGGCAACCGGAGCATGATACCGCCAACCACGCGAGCGACTATCGGCTGACGCTCGAAATGGTCAGCCGCTCGCCCGCCGGCGGGCGAGCGGCTCTGACCGGTTACCGGCGACGGCCCTGAAACGAGCGACCGTTACCGCCGCTCAAGCGCCGAGCGCGACGCGCGGATCGACGTACTGGTAGCCGAGATCGTCGGCGACGGCTTTGTAGGTCACCTTGCCCTGGCAGACGTTGAGTCCTTCCAGGAAATTGGGATTGTCCAGCAAGGCTTTCTTGTAGCCTTTGTCGGCCAGCGCCAGCGCGTAGGGCAGGGTAACGTTGTTGAGGGCGTGGGTGGAGGTGTGCGGCACCGCGCCCGGCATGTTGGCGACGCAGTAATGGACGACGCCATCGACCACATAGGTCGGTTCGGCATGGGTGGTCGGGTGTGAGGTGGCAAAGCAGCCGCCCTGGTCGATGGCGACATCCACCAGCACCGCGCCCGTTTTCATCCGCTTGACCATATCCTGGGAAACTAACTTGGGCGCTTCGGCTCCGGCGACCAGCACGCCGCCGATCACCAGATCCGCTTGCAGCACATAGTCTTCCAGCGAGGCCCGCGTCGAGTACACGGTCTTGAGGGCCGCGCCGAAACGGTGCGCCAGCCGGGCCAGCACGCCCACGTTTTTATCGAGGACGGTCACGTCAGCGCCCATGCCCAAGGCCATTTCGATGGCGTTCTCACCGACCACGCCGCCGCCGATGACCACCACCTTGGCCGGGGCCACGCCGGGCACGCCGCCGAGCAGGATGCCACGTCCCCCCTTGGCGCGCTCCAGCGCCGCCGCGCCAGCCTGAATCGACAGCCGGCCCGCCACTTGCGACATCGGGGCCAACAACGGCAGCCCTCCCTGGCCGTCGGTGACGGTTTCGTAGGCGATGCAGACCGCGCCGCCGTCGACTAAATCCTTGGTTTGCTCCGGGTCTGGAGCCAGATGCAGGTAGGTGAACAGAATCTGGTCCGGGCGCAGCAGCTTGCGTTCGCCCGCTTGCGGCTCCTTCACCTTCACGATCATGTCGGCTTTGGCAAAAATATCCGCCGGCGCGGCGGCGATGGCCGCGCCGGCGGCGCGATAGACCTCGTCCGAACTGCCGATGCCGAGGCCGGCGTTGGTTTCCACCACGACCTGGTGGCCGTGGGCGATGAATTCCCGCACGCTGGTCGGCGTCAAGCCGACCCGGTATTCATGAACTTTGATCTCTTTGGGTACGCCGATAAGCATGACGTTCTTCCTCTTGTTTGGTGGTTGCCAACCCTTGGGTAGCGTCAGAATAATATGTTTTTTTTCATCGAATTGTATTGCTATTATTGTCGCTGAGCAGCGATTGATTAGAATTTTATCGAGCGGTTGAACTCTTTTGGCGAACTTTATTGCAATGATCGAGCTGGATCGCACCGACCGGCAGATTTTGGTGCTGCTGCAAGCGGATGGCCGGATGAGCAACGCCGAGGTGGCCGAACGGGTCAATTTATCGCCGTCGGCCTGCCTGCGACGGGTCAAGCGGCTGGAGGAAGAAGGCTTGATCGAAGGCTACCGGATGTTGTTGAGCCAGAGGGCCATCGGCAAGCCGACCAACATTTTCGTCGAGATTACCTTGGTCAATCAGAACGACGAGATGCTGGACGCCTTCGAGCGCGCCGTGACGGAATGCCCCGAGATCATGGAGTGCTACTTGATGGCGGGCGTGCCGGATTACATGGTGCGGGTGATCGCCGCCGATGTGGTGGATTTCGAGCGGATCCACCGCACCTATTTATCGCGCTTGCCCGGCGTGGCCAGCCTGCGGTCCAGCTTCGCGCTGAGGACGGTGTGTCGTAAGACGGCCTTGCCGCTGGCTTGAGCGGCGCAGGTGGCTCCTCATCGGATCGCGCGCTTTCCGGCGCGAGCCGGTGTTAAATCTTGCGCTCGAAGGCGGTGAGCGCCTTGCTCGACAGCCGGTAAAGCTGGGCCGGACGATGCGCGCCGGTGCGGAACCGGCTCGGGATTTCCTCGATGATGTCCTGCTCCAGAATCTTGTGGCGGAACGACGCCTTGTCCAGCCGCGCGCCGATGGTTTGCTCGTAGATGCGGTGCAGGTCGTTCATGGTGAACTCGGCCGCCAGCAGAAAAGCGGGTAAGGATGAATAAGTCGCCTTGCCGCGCAGGCGCTCGACCGCCTTGGCGACGATCCGAGGGTGGTCGAAGGGCAGCGGCGGCAGGGCCTCCACCGGAAAGGCTTCGGCGGACGCGCTCTGCTCTAGCAGCGGCCACGGGATCAGCGCGTAGTAGGCGACGCTGACCGACCAACCGCGCGGGTCGCGAACGGTCCCGGAGAAGGTATACAACTGCTCCAAATAGGGGGCGTCGAAACCGATCTTGCCGCGAATCACCCGCCGGGCCGCCGCTTCGGTATCGGCGTCTTCCTGCGCGTGGACAAAACCGCCCGGCAGCGCGTGCAAGCCTTCGAACGGCGGTTCCTTGCGTCGGGCCAGAATCAGGCACAGGCGTTCGTCGCGGATGGTGAACAGCGCCATGTCCACCATCACCCAGGGTCGCGGGTAGTTCTGTTCCACGCGCCGTTCTCCACTAGAGTTTGATGTTATTAATAAATAACAAAAATCATTCTAAGCGTTTTTCGTAGTTGAGGTCCACCAAAAAATATTTAATTGTTATTTGTAAAATACAATTAAGTCTGTTAATGTTTGCGCTCATGGAGGTGATGGTGATGAACGACATAAGCCTGTTGACCGCGCCAGCGCTGCTGGCTATCGGGCTGACCGAACCGGAACGGTTGTTCGGCGGCGACGAACAGACCGCGAAACGGGAGTTTCGGGCGCTGGCGGCGCGCTGGCACCCGGATCGTTGCCCGGCGCGAGGAGCGACCGAGGTATTCCAGCACGTCAGCCGGCTGTACGAAGCGGCGCTGCGCAAGCTGCGGGGCGGCCTCTGGCAAACGCCGGGATTGCTGGTACTGCGGGCGCGCGACGGCGCGCGCTACAAGGTCCGCTATCGCCAGGAGCGCGCGTTCGAGCTGGGCCGGTTGTTCGTCGGCCGGGAAATCGCGGCCTACGTGGTCGAAAAAGAGCACGCGGATTTGTTTGAGAACGCGCTCCAAACGCTCGACCGCTTGCCGTGCGCCGATGCCCGCATGGCGGCCGAAGTCGGGCGCGCTCTGCCGCAAATCGTCCGCCGTTTCGAGACCGAGGCGCATTGCGTGCTGGTGTTGCGCAAGGCCGCCGATCAAGTGCCGCTGCGCGATCTGCTCGACCATCTCGGCGGGCGGATGGACGCCCGGCATGTGGCCTGGATCGTCAGTTCCTTGCTGAATCTCGCCTGCTATCTGGATTACGCGCAACTGGCGCACAACGCCATCACGCTCGATAGCTGGTTCGTTTCACCGTCTCAGCACGGCGGGGCTTTACTGGGCGGCTGGTGGTACGCGGTGCGCCAGGGTGAACCGATGTTGGCCGCGCCGGCCGCCACCGTGCAGCACGCGCCGTTTGAGGTGATGGAACATCGGCGCGGCGACCGTCGGACCGATTTGGAATTGATTCGGGCGCTGGGCCGGGAACTGCTGGGCGATGCCAGCGGCGCGCGACTCGCCCGCGAAAACGCCGCGCCGCCACCGATGATCGACTGGTTGCGGCGGCCAGCGGACGGGTGCGCCGTCCGCGATTATCAGACCTGGATGAGCCAGGTGCTGAAGGACAGTTTCGGCGAACGCCGGTTCGTGAAGCTGGATATCAACGTCGAAGAACTTTATTGATCGATTGAAAAGGAGAAGCATCATGGGTACCGCACGCTGGAATCCTACGGATTGGAGCGCATACGCGGCCTCCACCGCCGGCAAAAGCACCGATGCCGTGTTCGCGGCGCGGGGGATCGACCAAGACCTGAACCCGTTCGGCGTCGCGCTGCGCGAATCGCGCGATTCCGACCTGAATCCGGCATCGACCGCCATCATCGTCGGGCTGGATGTGACCGGCTCGATGGGGATGATCGCCGATGCCTTGGCGCGCGAGGGCCTCGGCATCATGGTCGAGGAAATTTTGGCCCGCAAGCCGGTCTCGGACCCGCACATTCTGTGCATGGGCATCGGCGATGTGCTGTGCGATCAAGCCCCGTTGCAGGTGACCCAGTTCGAGGCCGACATCCGCATCGCCCGGCAACTGGAAAAACTGTGGCTGGAAAAGGGCGGCGGCGGCAACTCCTGCGAGTCCTACACCCTGCCGTGGTATTTCGCCGCGATGCACACCGCCATCGACTGTTTCGAGAAGCGCGGCAAAAAGGGTTATCTGTTCACGGTCGGCGACGAAGAACCGCCGCTGGATTTGCCGGGAACGGCGATCACCCGCTTTCTCGGCGATCCGCCGCAACGCGATTTCAGTTCCCGCGAACTGCTGACGCTGGTGAGCCGGCTGTACCACGTCTTTCACGTCATCGTGGAGGAAGGCTCGCACGCCCGCCACGACCCGCGCGGGGTGCGCGACCGCTGGACCGATCTGCTGGGCCAGCGCGTCATCGGTCTGTCGGATCACACCAAACTGGCGGAGGTGATCGTCTCCGCCATTGAGGTCAACGAAGGCCGCGACCGGAATCAGGTGGTCAAGAGCTGGAGCAAACAGACCGCGCTGGTGGTGCAGCGGGCCGTGGGCGCGCTGGCCGCGGGCCGGAGTCCGGCCGCCGGAGTGGTGCGGTTTTGAGTTCTCATCGTAAGCCGTTGCGCTCGCTCACGGACGGGCGAGAGCGGCGGGCAGGAGCAGCGTCATGGCTTTACACAACACCGCCCAAGTCGTGATCGGCGCGCAGTTCGGCGACGAAGGCAAGGGCCGCATGATCGACTATTACGCCGCGCGGGCGGGCGGTGAGGGCATCGTCATCCGCTTCAACGGCGGCGCGCAGGCCGGGCATACCGTGGTGACGCCGGAGGGCGTGCGCCATGTGTTCAGTCACGTCGGCAGCGGCGCGTTCGTCGGCGCGGCTACCTTCCTGTCGCGGTTTTTCGTCTCCCATCCGATTCTGTTTCTCAGGGAAATCGAGAGCTTGGCGGGCAAGGGTGTGCAGCCGTCGGTTTATGTCGACCCGCAAAGCCCGGTGACGACGCCTTACGACATGATGATCAATCAGATCGTCGAGCGGAAGCGGGGCGCGGAGCGGCATGGGAGTTGCGGTATCGGTTTCGGCGAGACCATCGAGCGCAATCTGACGCCGGCTTATGCCCTGACCGTGGCGGATTTGGTGGATCGGGCGGCGCTTGCCGACAAACTGGATGCGATCCGTCGCGATTACGCGCCGGCTCGGCTGGCTCGGTTGGGTTTTGAGGATGGTTTCAAAAGTAACAGTGACCTGTTTTTATCTGATTCAATATTGGAACATTTCATCGATGACACCGAGCGGTTTTTGCAGTTGGCAAGGGTGGCTGATTTGAAAACGGCGACGCGCGGGCGGCATTTGTTGTTTGAGGGCGCGCAAGGATTACTGCTCGATCAAGATAGCGGTTTTTTTCCATACGTCACCCGTTCGAATACGGGATTGCGTAATGTGCTGGCGCTGGCGGGGGAGTTGGATTTAACCGAGCTTGAAGTGACTTACGTCACGCGGCCGTATACAACTCGTCACGGTGCGGGGCCGCTGCCGCATGAAGTGCCGGAAAAACCCTATCCCGACATCGTGGATGCCACCAATGTTCCGAATGATTGGCAAGGTACGTTGCGGTTTGGGTGGTTGGATTTGGATGTGCTGCGGGATGCCATCGCCAGGGATTTGACGGAGGCGGAGCGGTTGGCGGGATTGGCGATCAAGCCAAGATTGGCTGTAACATGTCTAGATCAGCTTATTCATACTGAAGTGATATACTACAAACATAGAAAGCGATGCCAAGCGACAATTGATGAGTTTGCGACGACGTTAGCCTTAGGCGTAGATGAAATTTCGTTGGTTTCGCACTGATCAGTCCCCCACGAGCGAAACAGCAACGTTTGGAAAAGCTCTTAAAACTTTCCCATCCATCGTTATTAATTTCGTATTGAGCCTTAACGCCAGCGCCACAAACTCACAGTCATAAGCGGAGCACTCGCTATCGCGTACTAATTCCAAGACGCTGAACGAATCAATCTGATATTCAGACCCCGCCATCAAATCCTCAGCTTCAAGCTGAATATGGTGTTACCGCTCGAACGTCAGATTTTTCCGCCTCAATTATCCAGCCAAGATGTTGCGAAATTCACTGCGCCACAAAATTGGAGCGGCCCAATTGGGTCCTCGGGTCAGCAATATCTCGGCCGCTGTGGTGTGCTCGCCTGGCAAATACAGGGAAGCGAGGACGTTGGTATCGACCACAATCATGGCCGTCCTTGCCTTTTCAATTCATCAATATCATGAGCCTGA
Organism: Candidatus Competibacteraceae bacterium; assembly: GCA_016713505.1. NCBI lineage: Bacteria > Pseudomonadati > Pseudomonadota > Gammaproteobacteria > Candidatus Competibacteraceae > Candidatus Competibacteraceae bacterium. Next base: position 416,857 of record JADJPA010000002.1, read on the forward strand.
AAGTTTGTGGCGTTTAATCCATGACGTAGTTGACGCGCTCTTAGAAGTCTTTCATTAGAATCGATTTTCTTAGGAAAAAGAGTGGTTTCCAAACACAAAATGGCTTCGCTATTAAGGCTGCGACGATGCAATTCCGCCGAAGCTTTTAGCCGGTTATACAACTCATCCGGGATATTTTTTAACGTTAAAGTTGTCAGCATGACAGTATCACCAAAATGGAACCAAAACGGTTAAATTTTATTGATTGCGCGAATGCTGTGTCAGCTTGTCTCCATCCATAGTGGTATGACTTACGAGCGATATGCCGCATCATCATCGGGATACAGCGAGAGCAATCGTAGCCAACCCCCTTCATCCTGATACGCCACAGCCCGAAAGCCCTGATTGATCCGCAAGCTATACAAGCGGTGGCCGTCCGGGCCGCTACGGGAATGGATCGCCTCCCACCGCAAACCCCGATCCTGATAAACCTGCGCCCAGCGTAAGCTCGACGGCTTGCGCAATGTCGCTAGTACCGCCAGTTGTTGGGCCTTCTCCAGCGCGAATAACTGTCGCTGAAAAACCGGATTATTGAGATCGAGCCGAACGGCGTCGGGTTGGTCGGCGCGGGCGCTCACGGCGAGCCGCATTCTAGACTGTCAAGATCGGTTTCCGCCGGCGGGTGCGACTCGGCCCACGCGATGGCCTCATCAAGATCGGCTCGCACTTTAGGCGTGTGAAGCCAAAGCTCGCTGTCGGGGATAAATTCGCCGAGTTTAAGCAGCCACACACCCGGTTCTAGTTCGTCCACTAGCACCTGCCGCCTCGCATAGGCTTTGCCTAGCGTAATTTGGCCGCTTTGACCCACCGTCTTTACCAGTCCCATACCCTTAGCCCCGTGATAAAAAATCATGCCGCATGATAGCATGAAAAAGTGTTGACGGCGTTTTCAATGCTGGAGGCATGAAGTAAAGCTTTGGCTTTTGCTTGTAATCAAGCTCAGTTTGGCGCTATACAGCGCTAGGCTCCGACCAGCCGGAGCCCATCCAACTCTTGCGGGTGTCCCAGCGGGAAGAATCGGGAACGCGGTGTGATTCCGCGACGCGCCCAGCGCTGTGAGGGGGACCGTTCCAGCAACACGCCACTGACCGCGGTCGGGAAGGCGCTGGGCCGGGTCGAACCCAAGTCAGAAGACCGGCCCGCAAGACCGTCAACCAGCGGCAAGGCCGGGCCGCTGGCGATCCTTCATTCAGGGGACGCCATGAAGATCGAACCGCTCGGCTCGCCAGCCGATTCCGACCACGCGGCCGCCATCCGCGCCGCCGTCTATCAAACCATCTTCTCTCGCCGCGACGTGCGCGGTCAGTTTTTATCCGACCCGATCCCGGATGGCGTGCTGTCGCGCTTGCTCACCGCCGCCCACTTCGCGCCCTCGGTCGGTTTCATGCAACCGTGGAGTTTTCTGCTGGTGCGCGATCCGGCGATCAAGCAGCAAGTGCACGACGCCTTCCTGCACGCCAACGCCGAAGCCGCCTTGCTGTTCGAGGAAGAGCGCCGAGAGCGCTACCAGCAATTGCGCCTGCAAGGTATCCTCGAAGCGCCGCTCAACCTGTGCGTGACCTGCGACCGGGACCGGGCCGGCCCGGTGGTGTTGGGGCGCACGCACAACAAGGCGATGGACCTGTACAGCACGGTGTGCGCGGTGCAAAACCTGTGGCTCGCGGCCCGCGCCGAAGGGATCGGCGTCGGTTGGGTCAGCATCTTTCGCGCGTCCGCGCTGCGCGAGATTTTGCAACTCCCGTCGCGCATCGTCCCGGTCGCCTATCTGTGTGTGGGCTACGTCAGCCATTTCAACAACCGCCCGGATTTGGAAGTGGCCGGCTGGCGCGAGCGCTTGCCGCTGGAACACTTGGTCTATTTGGATCGCTGGGGCGAAACCGGCGGCGACGCCACCACCAATTTGCGCGAACACTTGCGGCGGGATCAGCGAGACGCAAGATGGCTGAGCAGCTTTTCGACCGCCGCGACAGGATGATGGTCTTCTTGGAAAGCGTTGAAAGCCGGGGCAGTTCAGTCGCGAGCCCGCCAGCGCGCCGGCGCTCGCCCATTTAAATTCACCGCGCGGGAATAAATGCGCACCGTCGGGTGTTAACGCCTATGAGAGCCGAGCGAAAGCTCGGGCTCCGGCGAAGTCCCCCGGCCACTCCCAACGGGTTCTTCCGAGAATTCAGCCGCTTTCTTACCAAGAAGCCGCTGGCGGCTCTACCTACGGTGATGGCGCTCTTTCAACCGACCGATGGAGAATTACCGTGTTTGCCAGAACGTTCACTGCCTCGATGCTGGTCTTAACTTCAGTCATGGTGTTACCCGCGCACGCGAGCAACAGCGCTTACGAGCCAAGGAATTTAGTTGCCGATCAGCCCGGCTCGGCCAACACCGATCCCAAGCTGGTCAACGCCTGGGGCATCGCTTTCAACCCCAACGCTCTGGTTTGGGTGGCCAACGCCGGCACCGGAACGTCCACGCTCTACGACGGCGCGGGAACGCCTTCGACCTTGGTCGTCACCGTCCCGGATGGCAATCCGACCGGCATCGTCTTCAACGGCTCCAACGACTTCGTCGCCGGCGGCAACCCTAGCCGGTTCATTTTCGCGACTGAGAGCGGCACCCTGGCGGCTTGGGCGCCCGCGCCTTCCTCTCCACCGCCCACGGCCGCCGTCACCGTCCGCGACAATTCCGCCGCCGGCGCGATTTACAAGGGTCTCGCCCTGGCCGCGAACGGTGCGGGACATTTCCTCTACGCCACGGATTTTCATAACAATAAAATCGATGTATTCGACAAGGATTTCAAGCCTGTCACACCCGCCGGTTCTTTCAGTGACCCCACCATCCCCCCCGGCTTTGCTCCTTTCGGCATCCAAAATCTCAACGGCGATCTTTACGTCACCTACGCCCAGCAGGACCAAAACCGAGAAGACGACGTGGCGGGTCGCGGCCTCGGTTTTGTCGACGTCTTCGACGCCGACGGTCGCCTCGTCCGTCGCTTCGCCTCGCGCGGTAACCTCAACGCACCCTGGGGCCTAGCCGTTGCTCCCGCCAGCTTCGGCCAGTTCGGCAATCGCTTGCTGGTCGGCAATTTCGGGGACGGCGCCATCAATGCCTACGATCTCGCTAGCGGTAAGTTTCGGGGCCAACTCCAGCGGGCCGACCGTCAACCCGTGCGAATTGATGGACTCTGGGGCTTGAGTTTCGGCAACGGCGTCTCGAACCAACCGACCAACACCTTGTTTTTCACCGCCGGTCCCGACGGCGAAGCTCACGGTCTCTACGGTCGGATCGACGTGGTTGCCACCAACAACGGCAACGATGGCTCTCCAACGGGTGGCGGCAACGGCAACGATGATTCCGGCAACCATACCGGCGGCGGTGGCGCTGATGATTCCGGTAACGGTGCCGGAAACGATGATCCGGGCAACCATCGCTAGCCGCTTTCTTGCCGGCCTCAACTAGTCCGTGGTTTCAAGGAAATCAATACGATGAGACTTTCACAGTACCGACTTGGGTCTAGGGCTTCAATGATGAGGCCGCCGTGCGGCGGCGGCAGTCTTCGTGTGGCGCTCAGCCTACTGGTGGCCGGCTGCACGTCGAACCCCTTCATCCCGCCGGACATACCGGCGGCGCTTCGTGTTCCCCAGGGCCAATCGGTCTTCCTGGAAGCGCTGGCGACCGGAGTGCAAATTTATGAGTGCGCGGCCAAATCTGACGAACCGTCCGGTTTTGCATGGACCTTTAAAGCGCCGGAGGCCACGCTGACGGATCGCACGGGTCGCTCCATCGGCAAACACTATGCCGGGCCGACTTGGGAATCCGCCGACGGCAGCGCCGTAGTGGCTGAGGTTTCGTCGCGCGATCCCGGTCCAGACCCGTCCGCCATCCCCTGGCTGCTCTTAAAGGCCAAATCGACCTCGGGCGCGGGCGAGCTCAGTCGCACCCAAAGCATTCAGCGGGTCCGCACCACGGGCGGTGTCGCTCCCACCCGACTTTGTTCTTCAAACAATGTGAAGCAGCTCGTGCGAGTGCCCTACACAGCCACCTACTACTTTTATCGCGTGGTTTCTTGAAGGGCGTCATGGCGGCCGCCGTCGTTCGAAGCAGAGGAGTTCAGATCGGCGTCGCTTTGAACTCGCGGGCGTACTTGTCCAAACCGCCCAGCGTGCCGCAAACGAACAGTACGTCATCGGCGCGCACCCGGAATTCATCGTCGAATTTGACAAAGACATCCTGGCCCCGCTCCACTGCGATCACGGCCGCGCCGGTGCGCTCGCGCACCTGCGCTCGCCACGGGTGCAGGCCCGCCAGCAAACCCGCGCCCAACCGCATGAACTTAAGCCGTTGCTCGACCGCCACTGCTTGTTCGCCGAGCAGATGGTAAGCCAGGATTTCGCCGGCCACCTGACCGACCGACAGCGCAAAATCCGCACCCGCCTGATAGAGGCGGGGAACGTTCGGCGCCCGGTTGACGCGCACGATCAGCGGCACCTCCGGGGCGTAGTCACGGACCACCGCCGTGGCGAACACCCCTTCGCTATCGTTGCTCAGGGCCAGCACCACCGCGCTCGCCGCGCGCACGTTGGCTTGTTCCAGCGTGGTGTGTTCGAGCACGTTGCCGACCACATCGACACCGGGCGCGAGCTGTCCGTCGATGACGGTCGTGGTTTCGCGGGCGTCGCGCAGCATTTCCACCACCTTGCCGCCGACCGTGCCGTAACCGGCCACCACGATGGGACCGGTGCGGCGGATCGGCGCGGCCAGACGCTCGACCTGAACCAGATGGGCCTGGGTGCCGACCGCAACCAGAATCGCGCCCGGTTCGATGCGCGTGTGCGGCCCCTTGACCGTGGTGAAACGACCACTGTGCCATTGCCCGATCACGGTCACGCCGTGGCGTTCGCGCAGGTGTAAGTCGCCGAGCAACTGCCCGGCCAGCGGGCTGTCCGCCCGCACGCGGAACTCCGCCAAATCGACCTGTGCGCCCAACAGATGCAAGCCTTCGGCCGGCGGGTTGATACGGGTGCTGGCGCGAGCCGCCAGCGCCGCGCCGAGTACGTGGGTCGGGGTGAACACCGCTGAGGCGCCCACTTTCAGCATCGGCGGCCGATAGAGCGGATTGTCGGCCAGCGCGTAGACCGGCCCCTCAAAGCCCCGCTCGCGCACCACCAAAATGCAAGTGGCGTTGGCGTGATCGTCGGCGTTGGTTACCACCGCTTGTGCTTGTTCCACTCCCGCCAGCGCCTCCGGGTCTTCATCCAGACTGCCGTAGACGACCGGATAATCACGCTCGCGCAGATTGCGGGCCAACGCCATGTCTTCCTCGAAGATCACGAAGGCGGAACCGATCCGCTGGCATTCCTCCAGCAGGGAATCAATCGCCGGGCCGTAGCGATAAAACAGCGTCCGCCCAGCCATCGGCGGCAGCACGCGCGGCAAGCGCGCCTCGAACCGCTCCTCAAAATAGGGCAGCACATAAATCGGAAAGATCATGAACACCAGAAACATCCCGATGAACTGCGTCAGCATGACGAACAACGTCATCAGCGGGTGGCTCCAACGGGCATCGGCCCCATAGCCGGTGGTGGTCAGGGTCTCGGAGGCCCACTCAAGGCTGGCCCAGAACCCCCGGGGGTTGCCTTCCAAATAGTGCATGCCGAGCATGTACAGACTGCCCAGGACCAGCACCGCCGCTGGCAACAACGCGAGCAGTGCGAGCAGGCGGCGGGTCGAGCGCTGGAATCGGTAAAGCACCTCAAATCCTCCGAAGCATCGGCCGCCGGCAAACGCGCGTTCGCCGCGGCCCTTCTCGAACTCATCATGGATTTTGTGCAGCGCACAAAATTCTGCTACAATCTAATTTAGTCAACAATAACCGTAACAGCCATGTACATCGTAGATGATCCTACCTTGGCGTTGCTCGTCCGATTCGCGGGAGGTGATCGCTCCCTGAATTTGTCGGATGCCGAATTTTTGTTCAAGCAACTAGAAGCCATCGAAGAGTACGTCAGCCACTACTCAGCCGAGGAGCGTCAGGCGCGCGCCATGGAGTGGGTCGAGATGCACGCTCGCGAATACCGCCAGCGCTGGCAGAAACGCGCGGCGTTCGTGGCCCTGTCCCGTTCGCGCTGCACCGATTGTCCGCTGGTGGACGATAGCTCGACCGAGCCATGCGCCGTGCACAAGCACTGGTTGGACCTGTTGCGCCGCTATGCCACCGACGATCTGTCGGATCACGACTACATCCATGATGCGCTGAGCCTGTTGGACACGCATCGGGATCGGCTGAAAGTCGGTCGGTCGCGCCGGTGCTCGCCGGACAGCCGCACCGAACTGATGGCCGGCTGAGGAACGCCGACAATCCCTCGTTGCGCGGCGGTCCGCTTGGCCGCCGTGTGCCTTCCCTCCCGCTCCGTCGCGAGCGCCCGGCGGTCGCCGGCAAGAGCGACGCTGCGAGTTTTCTCCTCCCAGCGCTCGCCGCATCCTGACCGCCGCGCCGGCGCTGACCATTTCCTTTCGTCCAATCCAACTGAGACGGTAAGCCTTTTGGCGGTTTCAGGGTAAGATGCGCGCCATGCTTGTCAAGCAAATTGGCCATCGCACGGCCCTCGGCGCGACCGACGCCAGCGTGGCCATTCACAGCGCGATCCGCTACGCCGTGGAGTTTCCCCAATGCCAGACGACGATCACTCGCAAGGCCCTAGCAAGCCTTCTAGCCCGGCTTACTACGTAGGCATCGGGGCTTCGGCCGGCGGTCTGGAAGCGCTGGAATCCTTTTTTTCGCAAATGACCGCCGACAGCGGCATGGCCTTCATCGTCATCCAGCATCTCTCGCCCGACTACAAGAGCATGATGGTCGAACTGCTCTCCAAGCGCACCACCATGCCGGTGCGGCGGGCCGAGGAAGGAATGCGGGTCGAGGCCGATTCGGTTTATCTCATCCCGCCCAAGAAGATTCTGTCGATCGTGCGCGGCAAGTTGCTGCTCAGCGAATCGGACCCCAATCGCGGACTCAACCTGCCCATCGACGTGTTCTTGCGCTCGCTGGCCCAAGATCAGGCCGAGAAGACCATCGCCATCATCTTGTCCGGCACCGGCAGCGACGGCGTGCGCGGCATCCGGGCCATCAAGGAAGCGGGCGGGGTCGTGCTGGTGCAAAACGAGGAGTCGGCCCGCTTCGACGGTATGCCCCGCGCCGCCGTTTCGACCGGGCTGGCCGATTTCATTTTGCCGCCCGACACCATGCCCGAGCGGCTGCTGTCCTTCATTCACAATCCCTACGCTCCCAAGTCCGATCAGCCGCCGGCCCTGCTGTCCGATGAGGATGGCCTGGCGCGCATCTTCGCGCTGTTGCGCGAACGCACGCGGGTGGATTTCACGCACTACAAGCCCAGCACGATGATCCGGCGCATCGAACGGCGCATGACGATGAACCAAATCCACGATCTTCGCGACTACGTGAGGTTCATGGAGAGTTACGCCGGTGAAGTGATGGTGCTCTATCGGGAGCTGCTGATCGGCGTCACCAGCTTTTTCCGCGATCGTGAAGTCTTCGATGAGTTGGAGAACAAGCACCTGCCGCAGCTGTTCGAACGCGTCGAAACCAGGGAAGTCCGATTTTGGGTGGCCGGCTGTTCCACCGGCGAGGAGGCCTATACCCTGGCCATACTGGGGCGCGAGGTGCTGGAGCGTCTGGGCAAGCGGACCGACATCAAGATTTTCGCCACCGATCTGGACCACGACGCCATCCTGCGCGCCAGCAGCGGCGTCTATCCCGAAAGCATCGTCGCCGACCTGCCGCCGGGCTATCTGAGCAAATATTTTCACCGCCGGCAAGACCATCATTATCAGGTGGATCGGTCCTTGCGCGAAATGGTGGTTTTCGCCCAGCACAATCTGATCAAGGATCCGCCCTTCACCAAGATCGAACTGGTCAGTTGCCGCAATTTGCTGATTTACTTGCAGCCGATCTTGCAGCGCAAGGCCATGGAGTTGATGAACTTCTCGCTCAACCCGCAGGGGCTGTTGCTGCTGGGCAGCAGCGAAACGCCGGGCGATTTGAGCGACGCCTTCGAGACGCTGCATCAGAAGTTCAAAATCTACGCATCCAAAGGCAAGCGTAATCCGACCGGGAACAGCTTGGAATTTACCACGCTTTCCGAACCGCGCCTGAAGTACGGCCGCCCGCGCTTTTCGAACAGTCCCCCGCCGCGCGACCCCCAGGAGGAACGCCTGCTGGACCGCCTCTTGCAAGCCTTGGCCGACGACTATGTGCCGCTGGCCGTGGTGGTGAACGAACAGCGGGAGGCGCTGTACATCCTGGGCGACCCGGAGGGTTACTTTCGGCTCCAGCCCGGCAAGATGCTAAACGATGTGACCAAGATTGTGGCGCGGGATTTGGCCACCCCGCTGGCCACCGGCTTGCAACGGGTTTTCAGTGTCGGCGACGAACTAAAATACAGCGGCATCCGAGTGAAACAGCACGATGGAACGCGGACCGTGCAAATCCGCATCCGGCTGTTGCCGGGCAAACGGGGCCAGGAAGTACTGGCGGTGGTGCTTATCGAGGCGGGCGTCGCGCAACCGCCCGAGCCGGCCTCGGTCGGGACGTCGGTTTACGACCTGGACCGCGGAGCCGAGCAGCGCATCCGCGACTTGGAGCAAGAGCTCCAGTTTTCGCGGGAAAACCTGCAAGCCACCATCGAGGAACTGGAAACAGCCAACGAAGAGCTGCAAGCCACCAATGAAGAGCTTCTGGCCAGCAACGAGGAACTGCAAAGCACCAACGAGGAACTGCAAAGCACCAACGAGGAACTGCAATCGGTCAACGAGGAACTGCACACCGTCAACGCCGAGCATCAAAGTAAAATCGTTGAATTGATTGAATTAAATAATGATTTGGACAATCTGATCACCAGCACCCGGATCGCGACGCTGTTTCTTGATGAAAACATGATCATCCGTCGGTTCACGCCGGGCATCAAACAGATCTTCAAGATACTGGACGGCGACGTGGGGCGTCCGGTGAGCCACCTGCTCCACACCCTAACGGACGTGGAGCCTTACGAACTCGCTCGGACGGTGATGCGCGGCGACGGCGAGCAGAAGCGCGAAGTCCACACCGAGGACGGCGCTTGGTTTTTAATGCGGGTCCTGCCTTATTATGTCAGCGCGGAAATGGTTTCCGGCGTGGTGCTGACCTTTACCGACATCAGCTTGCTCAAGATAGCGCGGGAAGCATTGTCGGAGCGGGAGACGCGGCTGACCAGCTTGTATCGCGCCGTGCCGGTCGGGGTCGGGCGGATCGTCAAGCGCGTGTTTCTGGAAGCCAACCAGCAGCTGTGTCAAATGTTGGGGTATGACAGCGAAGAACTGATCGGCCAGAGCACGCGCGTGCTATACCTATCGGATGAGGCGTTCGAATCCGCCGGCAAGGATTTTTACGGACGCATTCAAGAGCAAGGCACCGGAACGGTGGAGACGCGCTGGCGGCGTCGGGATGGAATGATTATGCCGGTACTGATCAGCGGTTCGGTGCTCGATCCCGAAAATTCCGACGACGGGGTGATCTTTGCCGTGCTGGATTTGTCGGATCGCGAGAGCGCACTCGCCAAGCTGCGCGAGTCGGAGCGCGTGGCCCACGCCGCGCTCGATGCGCTGACCGCGCACATCGCCATCCTCGACGAAACGGGTACGATTCTCACGGTCAATCGGGCGTGGCGAAAATTTGCCCTGAAAAACGGTGGCGCGCTGGAGCAGGTGGCCGAGGGCGTCAATTATTTGGAGGTGTGCGATCGGGTCCAGGGCGGCGGCGCCAGCGACGCCAGCGACGCCACCGCTTTTGCCGCGGGCATTCGCGCCGTGCTGCGCGGAGATTGCCAGCGGTTCGTGTACGGTTATCCTTGCCATCTGGCGCGGGAACAACGTTCCTTCGTAGGACGGGTGATCCGGCTGCCCGGCGAAGGACCGACCCGCGTCGTGGTGGCTCACGAGCTTAGCCGGGCCGAGCCAGAGGAGAACGATGGCCTTCGGTAAGATCGAACGGGATCATGTCTTGAGTGGAATCAGGGTGCTATATGATGCAAAACGAGCAGGATCAAGCAAAAAGCCTTCGGGAGAAAGCCGAAGCCAGCGCGGCGCGGCGCGGCGCGGACGCGCTGGAATTTTCCGCTGAGCCCAGCAAGCTGATTCACGAACTCCAGGTCCATCAGATCGAGCTGGAGATTCAAAACGAAGAGTTGCGCCGCGTCCTGAGCGAACTGGAACAATCCCGCAATCAGTTTTCTCTGTTGTTCCATCAAGCCCCGATCGGCTATCTGGTATTGAACGATGTCGGCCTGATTCATGAGGTCAACGAAACCTTCAGCCGGATGGTGAACGCCACGCGGGAGCGCTTGATCGGAACTCCGTTCTCGGAGTGTATGGAGGGTGACGATCGGGGGGTGTTTCTGGCGCGCTATCGCGCGTTTTTCAGCAATCCGGCGGGAAAAAGCCTGGAAGCGCTGATCTTGCGGGCGCAAGGCCCGGCGTTTTACGCGCACATGGAAGGCACCATCATCACGACCGCCCTGGGGCGCCAGCAGTCGAACAGCATTCCCCTGCTGTTTTTGGCGGTCACCGACATTACCGCCCGGAAATGGGCGGAGGAAAAACGCTTGCAATTGGAGCGCCAGATGCAGCAGACCCAGAAATTGGAAAGCCTGGGGGTGTTGGCCGGCGGCATCGCGCACGATTTCAACAACTTGCTGACGGTCATCCTGGGCAACGCCAGCATGGCCCTAGACGAACTGCCACCGATCACCACCGCTCGCGACAGCCTGCTGGCGATCGAGGAAACGTCCCTGCGCGCCGCCGAGCTGTGCCGGCAGATGCTGGCCTATTCGGGCAAGGGCCAATGCGTCATCGAAAACATCCGGATGCGCGAGCTGATCGGCGAAATGGTTTCCCTGCTCAAGGCCTCGATCAGCAAGAAAGCGATCTTCAACCTGAATCTGAAAGACGGCTTGCCCCCGCTGCGCGGCGACCCCAGTCAAATCCGTCAGGTCATCATGAATCTGGTGATCAACGCCTCGGAAGCGCTCGGCGAACACAGCGGCGCCATTACGATTTCGACCGGCGCCATGGAGTGCTCGCGCGACTATCTGACTGAAGCGTTTCTGGATGAGAGTCTGGCCGAGGGTTCGTATGTGTGGCTGGAGGTGTCCGACACCGGCTGCGGCATGGATCAGGAAATCCAGCGGCGCATCTTCGAGCCGTTTTTCACCACCAAATTTACCGGGCGCGGCTTGGGTTTGTCGGCGGTGCTGGGCATCGTGCGCGGCCACAAAGGCGCGCTCAAGGTTTACAGCGAACCGAGCCGAGGCACGGCCTTCAAGGTCTTGTTCCCGGCCGTGCTGGAGGAAAAAGCGCTGGTGAATCGCACCTTGGGCGTAAGAACAGGCGCTTGGAAAGGCGCGGGTACCATTCTGTTGGTGGATGATGAGGAGTCGGTGCGGATCATGGGAACCCGAATGCTGGAGCGCGTCGGGTTTGAGGTGCTGGCGGCCTCGGACGGCCGTGAAGCGTTGGAAATTTACCGGGCACGACCGGACGATATCGCGCTGGTGTTGCTGGATTTGACCATGCCCGACCTGGACGGCGAGGAGACCTTCCGCGAGCTGCGCCGGATGGACCCGAACGTCTGCGTGGTGATGTCGAGCGGCTATACCGAAAGTGAAATCGCGCCGCGTTTCGCGGGCAAGCGGTTGTCTGGTTTCCTGCAAAAGCCTTATACCCTGAATGCGCTCACCCAATGCCTGCGCGGTGCGTTGGGTACTCAGATACCACGGGAAGAGCTGGCGGTGTCTCAAGACGGTCGGGCGTGACGGGCGGATCGCCGTAGGAAGCAGGTCCCACCCTCACGCGGGGGTGAAAGCGAGAAGCGCTTGAAAAATAACGCTGCTCAACCAAAAATAAACCTTTTGATCGGTGGGCGCGCTGGCCGGCAGCCGCATGGCCAAGCGTTTAAAGCATAGCAGTTTTACTGAAGCGGACTGAGTTTTTAAAAGCAAAACAGGAGCACTAAAATGGCCGGATGGTTTGAGTTGAGTAAAAGTAAAGACGGGCAATTTCGCTTTGTTTTAAAAGCGGGTAACGGTGAAATTATTCTCTCTAGCGAGCTATATAAGGCTAAAAGCTCGGCGCAAAACGGGATAGAGTCGGTCCAGAAAAATTCGGCCTCAGACGAGCGTTACACCAAAAAAGAGGCCAGCAACGGCAAATTCTATTTTGTGCTCAACGCCGCCAATCACCAGGTCATCGGCACGAGCCAGATGTATGCCGAACAGCGCTCGCGGGACGGGGGGATCGCTTCGGTCAAGCAAAACGGTTCAAGCACTGAAATCAAAGATTTAACCGCCTGATGTTGCAATCAAGTCAAATGGCGGACGCTCCGACCAACAGCCGGGGCTTCCGCGAACTTCACCCCATCTGGCGCAGCACCTACGGCAAGATGCCACCGTGCTGGTAATAACGAGCCTCCTGGGGAGTGTCGATACGGGCTACAGCGGTGAAGGTTTTCAGCGGACCCTGTTCGGTTGTCGCCTGCACGGTGACCTCCCGATCATCCGCTAGGCCCAGCCGCCAGCAAGGCATCCACCCCCTCGATCGTGAAAACCTCCTGGCCGGTCAGGCCCAGCGTGGCGAGTTCGCGATTGGTCAGCGCCGCCGCTTTCTTGACCAAGCCGAAAGCGCGGGTGACCGCCGCTGGAAACCGATGGCCGCCAATTTTGAAGTTCTGGAGAGAACGCTGGGTTTGCGCGCCCCAGTACCGGTCGGCGGGCGCCTGAATCGCACCCATGCTATCGCTTTCGAACCGAAAAGCCACAAGCGCGCTCCTTGCCCGCTGCTATGCGGATGTCGGGTTGAAGGGTGGCGAGGCGCTACCTGGTCGGGTTTAAGGCGTTTCACCAGGATAGTAGCGTTTAGGCCCTCCGGCCCAGCCTGCGCCAGCGAGTTTTCGCTGCTTCCACCAACCGCAAGATCGCCATGCCGGCCAGCGTCACGATGAGCCAATCGGCGGCGCTCCGACGGAAGCGGGTCAAAGATTAGACCAGCTTTGGGACAATGATGCCTTTTAATGAGGACTGATTCAGTCCTTTTTAAGGGCGTAGACTGTATGGTGACAGGATAGCGATCTCACCTTATAACTACGGGATGTAAATTCTGGTTTGGTTGGAAGCGTTGCCCGATTGTTTTGAGAGGGGGTAGCGCCATCAAGGCGGCTGTTGCAGTTGAGGGATCGAGTCCGGTGTGTCGAGATGGCTGGCAGCGTTTCAATGCGGCACGGCGGAACCTGACTCTTGAAAGGTTTTCTAAACGTCGGCTTTACCGCCATAGCGGCTACCTGGCTTGGTAAGCTCGTTCCCTTTTCAGCGGCTTGACAGGTGCGATCATGACTTTAGCTCTTGCGGAGACTGCAACGCCACACGGTGTAGCCGAACCCTGGCGGCGAAACCTGCGCCACGAACTGACCGCCGAGCTGACCGGTCCCCGTCCCGCTTGGTGGTGGACGGGGCTGTCGCCGCAAGGGTGTCCCGGCGCGCGGGCGGACGGCACGCTGACCTCGTTGCCGCTGCCAGATTTGGCGACCTGCGCCCGCCAGCAGGTCTTGGACTATTTCAACAATACCTGGACCCTGACCGAGACCCTGTTCTCCGGCCTGCGAAGCGAGGACGCTTTTTTCCGGCCGCCTTACCATCATTTGCGCCATCCGATGATCTTTTATTACGGCCATCCTCCGGCGCTGTACGTCAACAAGCTGCGGGTGGCCGGTCTGATCGACCAGCCGTTGCATCCCTATTTCGAGCAGTTGTTCGAAACCGGGGTGGATGAGATGCGCTGGGACGACATGTCCAAGAACGAAATGCTCTGGCCCAGCATTCAGGAAGTCCACGCCTACCGCCAGCAGGTGTATCGCACGGTGCGGGAGGTCATCGAAACGCATCCCGATTTGGCGGTCGGTCATGCGCCCATCACCCAGCAGCATCCGCTGTGGGCGCTGTTCATGGGTTTCGAACACGAGCGGATTCATCTGGAAACCTCCTCGGTGCTGATCCACGAACTGCCGCTCGCTTTGGTGCAACGTCCCGCCGAGTGGCCGAAGCCGCATCCGAGCGCCGCGCGGCCGGCGGCTTTCCCGCCGCGGGTCGGGCGCGATTATCCCGCTAACGAATTGATCGAGGTGCCGGGACAAGCGGTGAGGTTGGGCAAACCGTTGGACTGGCCTTCCTACGGTTGGGACAACGAATACGGCCGGCGCGAAACGGCCATACCCGCGTTTCAGGCCAGCCGCTACCCGATCAGCAACGGTGAGTTCCATGCGTTTGTGGCGGCCGGCGGTTATCGCGAGCCGCGTTACTGGTCGGAAACCGGCTGGGCGTGGCGTTCGTTCCGCAACCTGAAAGGGCCGACCTTTTGGGTGCTGGACGGCCCGGCCGGCCTGCATCGCTACAAACTGCGCGCGCTGTTCGAGACCATCGAGATGCCGTGGGATTGGCCGGTCGAGGTCAATTACCACGAAGCCAAGGCTTACTGTGCCTGGTGCGCCGAGCGGGAAGGAGGCTCTTATCGTTTGACCAGCGAAGCGGAGCATCAGGCGCTGCGCGGCGCTACCCAACGCGCGGCGGTTGCCGCAAGCGTCGCGAGCGATCCGGTGATGCGCTTCGCTGGCAACGCGCTGGCGCGGGAGTGCGGCTGGAATCTCAATCTTGCGCACGGCTCTTCCAGTCCGGTCGATGCGGGTCAACCGACCGAAGCCGGCTTTCATGAGGTGTTCGGCAACGTCTGGCAATGGCAGGAGGATCATTTCAACCCCTTGCCCGGCGGCAGAGTGCATCCTTATTACGACGATTTCAGCACGCCCTGTTACGACGGCCAGCATCAGATGATTCTGGGCGGTTCCTGGGTGTCCACCGGCGCTGAGGCGAGTATCTGGGCGCGCTTCCACTTCCGCCCGCATTTTTTCCAGCACGCCGGTTTCCGGCTGGCGCGCGGCGACGGCGATGGCGGCGCGGTGCGACTGGATGGAGCCGGAACGTCGGGACGGGTCTACGAAGACCCACAAATTCTCAACGAGTATTTGTTGCTGCACTACGGCGTGGCCGAGGAGCAGATGCCGTATGCGTTCGGTCCGCGCGACGCGGCAGAATTTCCGCCGCGCTGCGCCCGCTGGCTGCTCGACGCCGCCCGCGATTACGGAATTCCGACCGACCAGGCGCTGGATGTCGGTTGCGCGGTGGGCCGGGCCAGTTTCGAACTGGCGCGCGGCTATCGGAAGGTGTTGGGCGTCGATCTCAGCCGGGCTTTCATCGACGCCGCCGAGGCGTTGCGCCGCGATGGCGAACTGCGTTATTTCCGCAAGGATGAAGGCGAGCTGGGCGCGATGCTGAATGCGATGGTCGATCCGGCCATCGACCGCGGTCGGGTCAACTTCCGGCAGGCCGACGCCGGTTCGTTGCCGGCGGAACTGGTGGGGTTCGATGCCGTCTTGCTGGGCAACCTGCTGTGCCGGTTGCCCAGCCCCAAGGCGTTGTTGGGGCGGCTCGGCGGGCCGCGCGGACTGGTCAAGCCGGGCGGTTTGTTGGCGATCTTTTCGCCCTATAGTTGGCTGGAGCGGTTTACCCCACGAGAAGCGTGGCTGGGCGGCTGCGAGCGGGCTGGAGAACCGGTCGGCGGCGCCGAGGCGGTCAGCGAGTTGTTGCGGGGGGAAGGTTTCGAGTTGTTGCGCGAGGCCGACGTGCCGCTGCTCATCCGCGAGCACGCCCGCAAATATCAATACATCGTAAGCCACGCAACCTTATGGCGGCGCGGGACACCGCCTGGCTGAGGATACGCTGTCCGCGTTCGCCCCGGCCGGACGCTGCCCGCCAGCGGGATCAGGC
Organism: Candidatus Competibacteraceae bacterium; assembly: GCA_016713505.1. Classification (NCBI taxonomy): domain Bacteria; kingdom Pseudomonadati; phylum Pseudomonadota; class Gammaproteobacteria; family Candidatus Competibacteraceae; species Candidatus Competibacteraceae bacterium. The sequence continues at coordinate 432,804 of JADJPA010000002.1, forward strand.
GGGCAGCCAGCGCCGGACATCCCGCTCGCTACAAGGAGTTCAGGCGGTGGCGGGAAGTTCCAGCACCGCGCCGCTGCCATCGCCTTCGACGCTTTGAACATAGAGCCGCGCGACCGTGGCGGCCGGCTGACCGCCGCGAATGTCCATGTGCATGGCTTGTAGCGTCTCGGTCACCCACGGTGGGCTGACCGCGTTGACGCGAATCCCGCGCGGCGCTTCCAGCGCGGCGGCGCGGACAAAGCCTTCCAGCCCGGCGTTGACCAGACTGATGGCGGCGCTGCCGGGCATCGGCGAGCGCGCCAGCACCCCGCTGGTCAGCGTGAACGAGCCGCCATCCCGAATCTGAAAAAAGCCGGTTCTCACCAGATTGACCTGCCCCATCAGCTTGTTCGCCAGGCTGAATTCGAAGTCGTCGTCGCTCAGACCGGCGAGCGGCCCGAAGCGAGCCAGACCGGCGGCGCTGATCACGGCATCCACCGATCCGGCGGCTTCGAACATCGCTCGAATCGAATCCGGTTGGGCCAGATCGACTGTGAGGGGCGTGCTGCCGTGGCTGACGGGAACGATGTCGTGGCGGCCGGAAAGGGCGCCGACTACCGCCCGGCCGATCGTGCCGGTGGCGCCGATGACGAGGATGCGCATGAGGATTCTCCTGGGTGCGGGTGGTTGATGGCAGGGCTTAGTGACCAGCCCTGTCGCTATTTAGAGATGATCCAGCGCGGAACGTGCCTCATTTGACTCAAGTCGCGCCAATTTTTCCGAACGGAGTCGCGCGGCCCCGCGGCTTGAACTTAGCCCTGTTGCAATAATTCCAGCCATTCCTCCGCTGAAATCTTGCCGCTGACGCCGGTTCCTTCCAGCAAACGTTCCGCCAGATCCCGTTTTTGGTGATGCAAGGCGACGATCTTCTCTTCGATGGTCCCTTGGGCCACCAGCCGATAGATCGTCACCGGTCGTTGCTGGCCGATCCGATGAGCGCGATCCGTCGCCTGATCTTCCACCGCCGGGTTCCACCACGGGTCCATGTGGATCACGTAATCGGCGGCGGTGAGGTTCAAGCCCAAACCGCCCGCTCTTAGGCTGATCAGAAACACATCGCCGTGTCCGGCCTGAAAAGCGTCCACCCTCTGCTTGCGCTCCGGCCCCGGCGTGCTCCCGTCCAGATATTGATAAGCCACCCCTTTCCGCTCCAATGCGGCGCGGAGCAGGGCGAGGTGATCGACGAACTGGCTGAAGACCAAAGCCTTGTGGCGGTTCTCCAGCAGTTCATCCAGAATCTCTTCGAACGCGGCCAGTTTGGCGCCGCTCAAATCAATATCTGGCAGCACCAGGCTAGGGTGGCAACAGGCCCGGCGCAGCTTCATGATTTCGGCGAGAATTTGCAGCGGTTTCTGGCCTTCCGTTTGGTCCAGCTTGGCCAGTTTGGCCAGTACTTGCTGGCGCAGCGCTTCGTACAAGGTCATTTCCGCGGCGCCCAGTTCCACCCGGCGCACTATCTCGGTGCGCGATGGCAATGCTTCCAACACCTCGGATTTCAGCCGGCGCAGGATGAAAGGCTGAATCAGTTTTTTTAGCCGGTGGCGAGCGTGCGCGTCCTGATCCCGCTCGATGGGCGTCGCGAAGCGTTGGTTGAAACGTTCCAGGGAGCCCAGCAGGTTCGGATTGATGAAGCGAAACAGATTCCACAACTCGCCCAGATGGTTTTCGATCGGGGTGCCGGTGAGGATCATCTTGAAGTCGCCGCGCAGGGCCAAAGCCGCTTGAGAGCGCTTGGTGGCCGGATTTTTGATGGCCTGGGCCTCATCGAGCACCAGAGTTCGCCACTGGATTTGCGCCAGGCGCTCCGCTTCCTGTTGCAGCAGGCCGTAGCTGCACACCAACACATCGAAAGCGCCCAGGCGGGCCAAGGTTTGCTCGCGGTCGCCGCCGCCGAAAACGCCGGCGTGCAAGGTGGGCGCGAAACGGCGGATTTCGTCCAACCAGTTCAAGCACACCGAAGTCGGCGCCACCACCAGCGTCGGGCCGTCCTGCGTTCGGGTCAGCAGCAGGGCCAGCGCCTGCACCGTCTTGCCCAGGCCCATATCGTCGGCCAGACAAGCGCCCACCCCCCAGTGCGCCAGGCGCGCCAGCCACTGAAAGCCTTGCTCTTGGTAATCCCGCAGTTCCGCCTGCAAGGTGGAAGGCGTCACGGCGCGCAACGCCTCGGTTGCGCGCAGCCGCGCCAGATGCGCTTTCCAGCCCGCATCCCCGCGTGCGGAACCGGCCTCCGCCGCGAAGGTTTCCAGCGCCGGCGCGGCCAGCGGATGCACGCGCACGCCCTTGGCGGTCAGTTCGCCCAGGCCGCTCAGCTCTTCCAGCCGCTGCCGGAATTCGCGGGTCAGGGCCAGGAATCGACCTTCGCCCAGCGGCACGAACCGGCCGGGCGTTTGTTCGAGCAACTCCAGCAGCCGGCGCAAATCCATCACCGAGTCATCTTCCAGCCGCAGTTCGCCGCTGAAATCGAACCAGTCACGCTGCTGTTTGATGTTCAGGCGCAGTTGCTGGAGCGAGATTTGATGGTTCACCTTGAAGCGTTCGCCTTCCGGCCACTCCAGCACCACCTGATCGCCCAGCGCCTGCAATTCCAGCAGCGCTTCCAGGCAGCTTTCTGGATCGGCCAGCCACCATTCGCCGCTGACGGGCGGTTGGCGGGCTAGGGTCGGCACCGCCGTGACGAGCTGGGCGACCCGTTGCCGTTCCAGTTTCAGATCGCGGCGGGCTTGCCGGCGGCGGCCCTCGATTTCGGCGATCACCCGCTCGCCGCCGACGCCGGGCCGGTAGTAAGGGCCGCCGGTTGCGAACGGTTTTACCAGCGGCTCGATTTTTAGCCCGCTGCCGAAGGGCAACAAATGCAGATGAATCTGAGAGTCGGCGGCGATTTCCTCCAAGCTGTCCACTCCCGCGCCGACGCTGGACTGCACGGTGACCACGCCAGACAGGGCGGCCACGGTTTCCAGCACCCGCGGCTCGGCCGCCGCCGGCACCAGCAAACCCTCGCCCAGGATCGTCAGAATCCGCTGGTGGGTGTCATTGAACGCAATTACCTTGAGCCGGGTGTTGGTTTCCTTGACCACCTTCAGGGAGTCGCCCGGCAACGCTTTGGGAGACAGCTCCAGCCGCCAGCGCGAACCGTCGGGGACCACCAGCAGCTCCGGTTCGCCGCGGACCAGCTCCACGCGTACCTCGGGGGCGTCTTCCCAAAACAGGAGCGGGTGGCCTACCAGCAGCGGCAGCGCTTTTTGCAGGTCGATCTCGTAGTTGGCGCCGCCGTAGTAGCCGGAATAGCTCTGACGGATGGCGGCGCAGATTTTCAGATCCTGGGGGGTGAGAAACTCCAAGCGCTCCGAACGGGAGTAGAGCCGTTTCAAGGCGATGGGCCGGCCGCGCGTCCACAGCCCGCGCGCATCGCGCTTCTGCTCGCGAGGGGTCGCCAGACAGTGGCCGCTGTCATGCCAGCGCAGCGCCCACGCCAGGCGCGTCTGGGTTGCCGCCGGCGGCGGCTCCCGTGCGGCGCTCACGTCCAGCAGGGCGTTCAGGGCATGTTCCCAGGATTCCTTGCGCCGGAACAACCGAACCAGAGCACGCCCGCTGCCTTCGGCTTGATGTTGCAGTGAAGCCGGTTGGCTGCTTCTTTGGCGCTGCACCTGTTGGACTAAATCGGTCAGTTCGTTTTCGAACCAGCGGTAAGCGCTGTTGCGGGCAAACCGCGCCAGCAGTTCCACCGGTTCGCGCAGGGTTTGGAGTTCGGCGGCGTTTACCCAGAACAGCGCCAGCAGTTGAAAAAACCGGTCGGCGACCGGTCGCGGCGCGGATCCGGCCAGGGGTGTAGGTTCTTTACGCAAGCCTTGCTGGATTTCGACCACCTCGCGCAGGCTTTGATAGAGCGGGAGGAACGGGTAGCGGGCGTTTCTGTCGAACGCGGGCGCCATCGCGTCCGCCGCCTGACGCAAGCGGGCGGGGGTGCCGCTGGCCAGCAGCGCCAGGATGAAAAAAACCCCGGCCAGATGGTCGAAGAAAATCTTGCGCTTGCGGGTCCGCTGCCGCAGCAGTTTCAGAGCGGCCTCGTAGTGCTGGATGGCCTCCTCGTCGGCCCCTTCCAAGAAGGCCAGCCAACCGCGCAGCGCTTCGCCATGATCGGTGTCGGCCGGGCTGAGATAGCGCCGCGCCCGCGCCGGTTCTCCGCATAGCAGCCAGTGTTCGGCCAGATGGTAGCGCAGGATGTCGGGGCAACGGTTCTCGGCCAACAGCGCTTCCGCCAGGGCCAGCGCCGCCGTGGCCGGCTCGAAATCGCGCACGCCCGCCGTGAAGATGGCGGCCAGCGCTTCGCCCAGCAACTCGTCGGGTAACTCCCGCAAACCTTCGGCGGTGAAAGGATTGTTGAAAATGAGCAACCACGGCGGATAGTGGTAACAATCGTTCGGAAACTGTTTGGCGCAGGTTTCCAGAAGGCACCGCGCCTGCTGGGTGTCGCGCCGGTGGAAAGCGATGCGCAATTCGCGCAGCGCTTGCCGGTAGGTATAGAAATAGGGGTAATCGCCGCCCCAGCCGGGCGTGCGAAAGGTGTCTTGCACGGCGGCCGCCAAGACCTCGAAATGGCCTTCCCGAGCCGCCCGCCGCGTCGCTTCTTCCACCAGCAGGGGATGGCAACGTAACTGATTGTTCGATTTGAGCACCAGCTTTGCATCGACCAATTTGTTGAGCAGGGACGATAAACCGGGTACCGGAAAGCCCTTGGCCGCGAACGCCGGCAGAGCGCAGCGGCGCACGCAATTCAAGAGCGAGTTTTTGGCCGCCCCGTCATAAACCACGGACAGCAGTTGCAGGACGGCTTGTTCCAACGGTGTTAGCGCTTCGTAAGCCTCAATGAGCTGGCGGCGTAGTAGGTGATCGTCGGTAACAGGCATCGACGCGGGCTTCCTCTCTGACATCCGCTGATTTTATATCATCATTTAACAGCGAATAAAATGTATCGGCGCTATCCCGGCGCGCGGAAGAAGGTCGCGAGGCGAGCAAAGTGCCGGAATGACGGGGGGTGGGGCTTTTGCTCCAGCTCAGCAGCCCCGCCGCTTGCGGCGGAGTTACTGAGTTTGGGCGCGCGCTGGGTTCGGCGGTATCTCGGTGTTTTTGGGCGCCCTCAGCTTTTCGCGGGCGCGGGCCGTTGGTCGATCGCATCGAGCACCTGCTCGGGCTCTTCGGCGAGTGCGACGGCCTCGTTATTGAGAACGGCGTTCATGCGGTGGGTATCCAGATCGTGGGTCCACTTGCCGACCACCACGGTGGCGACGCCGTTGCCGATCAGGTTGGTCAGGGCGCGGGCTTCCGACATAAAGCGGTCGATGCCCAGAATGAGCGCCAACCCCGCCACCGGTACGTTGCCGACCGCCGCCAAGGTGGCGGCCAGCACGATGAAACCGCTGCCGGTGACCCCGGCCGCGCCTTTCGAGGTCAACAGCAGGACGGCCAGCAACGAGATCTCCTGGATCAGCGTCAACGGGGTGTTGGTGGCCTGGGCGATAAACACCGCCGCCATGGTCAGATAGATCGAGGTGCCGTCGAGATTGAAGGAGTAGCCGGTCGGGATCACCAAGCCGACGGTCGATTTGCGCACGCCCAGATTTTCCATCTTGGCCATCATGCGCGGCAGCACCGCTTCGGAGGACGAAGTGCCGAGTACGATAAGCAGTTCTTCCTTGATGTATTTGATGAATTTCCAGATCGAAAACCCGTGAAAGCGCGCGATGCTGCCTAGCACCACGAAGATGAACAGCAGACAGGTCAAATAGAAAGTGCCCATCAGTTTGGCCAATGAGGTCAAGGAACCCAGGCCATATTTACCGATGGTGAACGACATGGCGCCGAAGGCGCCGATGGGGGCGACTTTCATGATGAAGCCGACGATGACGAACAGCACGTGCGAGAACTTCTCGATCATGTCGAACACCAGCGTGCCGCGCCCGCCGAACTTGTGCAGGGCAAAGCCGAACAGCACCGCAATCAGCAATACTTGCAGCATTTCACCCTTGGCGAAGGCGTCGGTGAAGGTGGTGGGAATGATGTTCAGCAAGAAGTCGGTGGTGCCTTGCATCTTGCCCGGCCCGGTGTATTGCGACACGCTCTTGGTGTCCAGCGTGGCGGGATCGATGTTCATGCCGCCGCCGGGGTTCAGCAGGTTGACCAGGGTCAAGCCGACGATCAAGGCGACCGTGCTCACCACCTCGAAGTACAGCAGCGCATAACCGCCGGTCTTGCCGACTTTTTTCATGTCCTCCATGCCCGCGATGCCGACCACCACCGTGCAGAAAATGACGGGGGCGATGATCATTTTGATCAGTTTGATGAACGCATCGCCGAACGGCTTCATGGCCGTGCCGGTCTCGGGAAAGAAGTGACCGAGCAAGACGCCGATCACGATGGCCGTGATGACCTGGAGGTACAGCGACTTGTAGAACGGTTGTTTCTTGACGGGTTCGTCCACGGTGGTTTCCTCTGGTGCTGTTGCTTTTGTTGTGTTCTGGCCGTTCGGGCGGTCTTGGATCAGGGAGCCCTCAAGCGCCTCTCAACGCCGGGTCAGGCGTCTGCTCTGGTCGGTTGGCGCAACCGCGCGCCAGATTCAGTCAGCCGCCAAGCCTTGAAGTTGGAACACGTGCTCAAGGTGCGGGCTCATCGGCAGATTCAGGCTGACGCCCGAAGGCAGCGGACGCTGGAACCAGCGGCGGTAGATCGCCCTGATCTCCCGGCTGCCGGCCAGCCGTTCGAAGGCGTGCCGGATCACCTCGGCAAACTCGCTATCGTCGCGACGGAACATCAGCGCGTAGTCGGCATACGTGAGAAAGTCACCCACCACGCGATAGTCGGTTTCGACATCGCGCGCCGCCATCATGCCGTGCAGTTGCACCTCGTCGTTGATGAAGGCGTCGGCTTTGCCCGCCGCCAGCGTCTCGAACGATTGGTTGTGGTCGTCGGCAAAGACGAACTGGATGGCGAGATTTTGTTGCTGGGCGATTTTCGGAATGGTTTCGGCGTGAATCGTGCCTTTGGTGAGCACCGCCGTCTTGCCTTGCAGCCCGCGCAGCGACACGATGCCGCTGCCGCGCTTGACCAATAATTTAGCGCCGGTCACGAACAGGGTCGGGGAAAAACCGAAGGTGGCGCGCCGCTCCGCGCTGGCGGTGGTGGAACCGCATTCGATGTCGACCGCGCCGCTTTTGACCAACTCGAAGCGGTTTTCCGGCGTCACCGGCACGTAGTCGGTTTTAAGGTCTTCCTTGTGCAGATGGCGGGCGATTTCTTCAACCACTACTTCACAGAGATCGAGCGAGTAGCCGATGGGATGCCGCTTGGCGTCCAGAAAGGCGAAAGGCGGCGAGTTCTCGCGATGGCCGACGCGAATCACCCCGGAATCATAGATTTTCTGCAACGTCCCGGAGAAAGGATGAACGACGGGAAATTCCTTTTGCTGCGCCTCCGTGCCGGCAACCGTGAGCGCACCCGCGAGAAAGACCGCCCATTGAAACCGCCGTGCGGCGCCAGACGAGCGAACGGACAGAGGCCGGTCTAGGTGGGCCGGGACAATCTTGAAAAGCGCCAGACAAGCGTTACGGGCGCGTTCGAAAAGTAACCAGCTCCAGTTACCCATAAAGTTTCCTCGCTAGGCGTGGGGTTCACTGCAAAAAGGTGCTGGATGTCACAAAGATCGGTTGGTTCATGTCCGACATCGCTTCAACGCTAGCTTGATGGAGTCACAGCAATGAAATTCGCGCCGATGTCTAAAAACACTAGCCTAATCGTGACGAGAATCTAGGGTTTCAACCGCGCTGCTGGCGCTGGTTGGCCTTGGAAAAGGCCGCGTCAGCCAAGATATCGATGTTTTCCGACTCCGGTTATCATGGGCCTGTCAGTGCGATTCACGCACTGCATCGTCTTTCCCAGGATCAAACGACCACTTTGCAGGATAAATTCAAGATGCAACCCATATTGAAGTCCGCCAAGCTCGCCAACGTCTGCTACGACATTCGCGGACCCGTGCTGGCGCGCGCCAAGCAGATGGAAGATGAAGGGCAGCGGATCACCAAACTCAATATCGGCAACCCCGCGCCGTTCGGCTTTTTGGCCCCTGACGAGCTCGTGCAGGATGTCATCCACAACCTGCCGGACGCTTCGGGATATTGCGACTCGAAGGGCCTGTTCGCCGCGCGCAAGGCGGTCATGCATTACACGCAGCAGAAAACCATTCCTGGAGTGCAAGTCGAGGATATTTATATCGGCAACGGGGTGTCCGAGCTTATCGTGATGACCTTGCAGGCGTTGCTTAACAACGGTGACGAGGTGCTGATTCCGGCCCCGGACTACCCGCTGTGGACGGCGGCGGTCAGCCTGTCGGGCGGCACCCCGCGCCACTATCTATGCGACGAGCAATCGAGCTGGACGCCGGATTTGGACGACATCCGCGGCAAGATCACGCCGTCCACCCGCGCCATCGTGATCATCAATCCGAACAATCCGACCGGCGCGCTGTATTCGGTCGAGCTGCTGCGGGAAATTCTGGAGATCGCCCGCCAGCACCAGCTCATCGTCTACGCTGACGAGATTTATGACAAAGTGCTCTACGACGGCGCCGAACATACCTCGATCGCCTCGTTGGCCGACGATGTGCTCTGCTTGACCTTTAACGGCCTGTCAAAGAACTATCGGGCCTGCGGCTATCGCGCCGGTTGGGTGGTGGTGTCGGGCGAAAAAAGTCACGCTCAGGATTATATCGAGGGGCTCACCATTTTGGCGTCGATGCGGCTGTGCGCCAACGTGCCGGCGCAACATGCGATCCAAACCGCGCTCGGCGGCCATCAAAGCATCGATGATCTGGTGTTGCCTACCGGGCGCTTGGGCAAGCAGCGAGATTTGGCGTTCCAGTTGCTCACGGAAATCCCCGGTGTCAGTTGCGTCAAGCCGCAAGCGGCGCTGTATCTGTTCCCGCGCCTCGATCCCAAACTGTATCCCATCGCCGACGACCAGCAGTTCGTGCTGGAATTATTGCTGGAGGAAAAGGTGTTGCTGGTGCAAGGCAGCGGCTTCAACTGGCCGCTGCCGGATCATTTGCGCGTGGTGTTCCTGCCTCACGAAGACGATCTGACCGACGCCATCGGCCGCTTCGGCCGTTTTCTGGAACGCTATCGCAAGCGGCATAACCTGTGACGGCTGGTTTTCAATCCTGATGAGGGCCGGTGCGAGAGACCGTTTGGAGCCTCTCGCACCGCGCCCTCGGCCCGAAAGCCAACGCCATCGATGCGGGCCTATGTTGGCGGTGCAACCGAATTCGCCCTGACCGAGCCTCGCGGCGCTGGCCGTCAGCGCTCCGGGCGGGTCACGCGCTGGGGCTTCTCATCTTCCGATAAAGGAACAGCAGGACGAGAGCCCCGATAATGGCCAGCAAAAGACTGCGTATGTCAAAGCCCGTCACATCGCCAAAGCCGAGCAGGGTGCCGATAAAACCACCCACCACGGCGCCGGCGACGCCGATCAGCGCGGTAACGATCAGCCCACCTGGATCGCTGCCAGGCATGATGAATTTAGCGAGGGCGCCAGCGATCAAACCAAAAATCAACCACGACAGAATACCCATAAATCACGCTCCTCCCAAGATTTAAAAAAGGCTTGTCGGATACGACACTAAATCCTTCAAGCGGCGAAACCTTAACGATTTCGCTTGGACAAATAGCGCGCCGCCATAATGGCCAAAGCGCCCTGAACCAGGGGGTTGCCCAGCGCCTTGAGGAAAAACGGTTGCTCTTGAGCCGTCTGTTGCAGCGCTTTGGGCGCATTTTGTTGCGCGTACCCCGCCAGTCGCCCCAGATCGTCGGGCTGCATGGTTCGAGGATCGTCAGAAGATAACCCCAGCGAACGCGCGATGCCACCGATATCGATTCCGGCGCTTTGCAGCGCGTTCTTCAGCCCCGCCGCCAGACCTGTGCGCTCTTCCGGATTGAGGTTTTGCGCGGCCCGAGTGAAGGTATCAGGATCGGCTTGCGAAATATAAGATTTAACGGCTTGGTCTAATTCGGGATGGCCGGCCTGATTGAGCTGCTGGAACCGTTGCGAGGCTTCCGAAGGCGACACGTGGGTGTCGGGATTCGAAAACCGGCTCATGAAGTCCTCGACGTTGGCATCGTCATCCAAACCAAACTTTTCGGTTTTGTTATCTATGGCCATGGTTCAATCCTCTTTGAAATGAGTTAGATACTGTGAAGGGTCAACGGTAAAAATCAAAAATTAGGTTTGTAGGTCACGTTGGCGTCGGCCGGAGCCGACGGGTCATAACGCATGGTCGCCATCGGCTGGCCGTTCGGGGCATAGCTGATCACCGTCAAGGGCCGACCCGGAAATTCGTCCCGCATCTCTCGCAGCAGGGTCGTCATCAGCGGCCGCACTTGATCGAGTTTGACCTGAGTATCGAACACGACGCCGAGTTCGTTATCGCCGTTCATCCGCGCGTCGCGGATGACGTTGTTGCCCGCCGCCGACTGTTTGATTCGCGCCAAGAATTGTTCTTGTCTGCCCGGCGCTCGAAGTTGGGGAGCAGGGGCGGCCGGCGCTTGCACGACGGGAGGTCGGGCCGGTGGCGCCTTGGGGGGAGGTGGTTCGTCACCGCAGCCTGCCAGCAGCATGGGCAGTCCTGCAATCAAGAATGGTTTATAGTTCATAATCGACCTTTGCCAGGTAACAGCGGCTACCGGAAACAGGATTTTTTAGGATTGGGAACGGGTGGTTTTGGGTCTGAAAAGCTTCGGTCGTAATCCTCTTTGGTTATTCTGATTATGCTAGATACGCGATTTGTTTCAATAGTTCCCCGGCGACCGAGATAAGCCCGGCGGTCCGAAGCGTCGGGACGAAAGGTTTGCGCCTTTGCGGGGCGCTGTTCCCCGCCCGGTTCGATCCGACCGATTTGAACCGGCCGTTTTGACCGGGCGAGCGTCCACCCGCTTGTCGCCAAAGCGTCGCGAGTGGTCGATCCAACCTTTGATTTAAATACTTTTGCCGGTTGCTCAACCACTTGTTGGCAGAGCTCGGCAACTGAAGCCTATTGGCACGAAAACTGTTAACAATCCCTCGAATAGTTTTTGCTTCCGAAGGCCATGGCATCATGAATCGACGGCGCGCGTACACCGAAAGCGAAGTAAGAAGTATTCTCCGTGCGAGCGAATCCAGAATAAGCGTCACCGGAATGCCCGGTCACACAGGCGAAAAGCATGTGCTGATCACGGGCGATGCGCTGCTGGAACGCGGGCAAGCCGCCTACGATAAGACCAGGAACGGGGGCGTGGTGAAGCCGATGACGGCTTTTTGCGATACGCCGACCGCCGTTCGCGTGGTGACCGAAGCGCTGAATGCGCCAGAGGGACAAGCCGCGCTCGGATATTTGGATGGCTATGGCGTGTTTGTAGGCGCTCGCGTCACGATCGAGGCGCGCGTCCAGCCTTTTCGGGCGCGTTTCGTCCCTCATCCACAGAGCAAGCGCACCATCACCATCGACGGGGTGCTGCTGCTGGTCGAAAGCATCTGGGAAGGCGAACAGAACTACAAAATTCATATTCACACCGGCTTTCCGATCCTGGCGTTCAGCCGGGGCCAGCCGGCGTGGCGCGACCCTCTCGACCGGTGGCATTGACCGGTTTGGTCGCATCGAATCCCGTATTGAGTTTCGCGGGTCTAACTACTGGCCAAGATATTCCAGCACACTACATTTCCAGCGTATCGAGGGGTGGCATCATGGGCTTTTCCGTTAATTTTCATGCCGACGAGGAACGCAAGGTGACCGTGGAAGCGGATTGGCGCGGTCCTGGCGATTATCAGCTTCGCCGCCTGGATGGCGCGACGACCGCGTTGGGCGCGTGCCATACGCCCGAGGAGATGTTGGGCGCTTTGCTGGATAGCGACTGGTCGCCCGAACTGGAAGGTGCGCGGGTCGAGCCGGCCCCGTCCTGAGTCGAACCGCTTTCTCTGTGGGGCGTGTTGCACTACGCTAGCGCGGTCCTTCCAGCCAGCCAGGAGAACCGCATGAGCCGCCCCATCAGCCGCTACCCGATCCCGTCGCTCGACGCGCTGCCCGAAGACGTGCGCGACCGCATTCTGGCGGTGCGGGAAAAAACCGGCTTCATCCCCAACATTTTTCTGGGGCTGGCGCACCGGCCCGAGGAGTTTCGCGCCTTTGTCGCCTATCACGACGCCCTCATGGAGAAAGAGAGCGGCTTGAGCAAGGCGGAGCGGGAAATGATCGTGGTGGCGACATCGAACGCCAACCAATGCCAGTATTGCGTGATCGCGCACGGCGCCATCTTGCGGGTGCGCGCCAAGAACCCCCTGATCGCCGATCAGGTGGCGATCAACTACCGCAAAGCCGACCTGACGCCGCGCCAAACGGCCATGCTGGATTTTGCCTTGAAAGTCTCGCGGGAAGCCTACGCGGTCAACGACGCCGATTACGAGACCTTGCGCGGCCACGGCTTCACGGATGCCGACATTTGGGATATCGGCGCGGTTTCGGCGTTTTTCGCCATGTCCAACCGGCTGGCGAACATGACGAGCCTGCGCCCTAACGACGAGTTTTATCTGCTCGGCCGGGTGTCCAAGCCAAAGTAAAGCGAGCCGGCGCTTTTGCCCGTTCGCCGTCGGCCGCGAGCGGTTGCCACGTTGTCGATTGGGAGCGCGCCGCATGGAAACCGTGGAATGCGTGGTGGTCGGCGCTGGCGTGATCGGTCTGGCGGTCGCCCGCGAGCTGGCGCTGGCCGGTCATGAAGTGCTGATCCTGGAGGCGCTGGAGCGTTTCGGCACCCAAAGCTCAGCCCATAACTCCGAAGTCATCCACGCCGGCCTCTATTACCCGCCGGGCTCGCTCAAGGCCCGGCTGTGCGTGCAAGGCAAGGAGCGGCTTTATCGCTACTGCGCCGAACGCGGCATCGCCCACCGGCGAATCGGTAAGTTGCTGGTGGCTTGCGCTGAGGCGGAATTGCCGGCGCTGGCGAGTTACGCCGAACGGGCGGCCGCGAACGGCGTGCCGCTTCAGCCGCTTGCCGCCGCCGATATCCGGCGACTGGAGCCGGCGGTGCGGGCGGTCGCCGGCCTGTATTCGGAATCGACCGGCATCCTCGACAGCCACGGCTTGATGCTGGCGCTGTTGGGCGACGCCGAACGGGCGGGCGCGACGCTGGTCACTCATGCGCCGGTGGTGGCGGGCCGGATCAAGCGTGATGGCGTCGTGCTGCGCACCGGGGGCGAGCAACCGTTCGAGCTGCGCTGCCGTCGGTTGGTGAATGCGGCCGGCTTGCGGGCGCAGGAGCTGGCGCGGTCTTTGGCTGGATTTCCGACGGAACAAGTACCGCCTACCTTTTATGCCAAGGGCCACTATTTCACCCTGAGCGGACGCGCGCCGTTCCGGCATTTGGTGTATCCCATGCCGGATCATGCCGGCTTGGGCATTCACGTCACGCTCGACTTGGGCGGTCAGTGCAAGTTCGGGCCGGATGTGAGCGGTTGGCCGGCGGCGCTAAACTACGAGTTCGAGCCCGGCTTGGAAGCGAAGTTTTACCGGGCGATCCGCCGCTATTACCCGGAATTGCCGGATGGGTCGTTACAGCCGGGCTATACCGGCATCCGGCCCAAGGTGACCGGCCCGACCGAAGCGGCCGGCGATTTCATCCTGCAAGGGTCGGCCGAGCACGGCGTGGCGGGATTGGTCCATTTGTTCGGGATCGAATCGCCGGGTTTGACGGCATCCTTGGCCATCGCGCGGCAAGTCGTGGAATTCATTGGTTAGCTCGGGCCGCCAGCCCTCAATTTGCGCTGGATTCGGACCATGAGACCATCCGGGCAGGGGTCTGGCGAGTTATCCACAAAAACTGTGGATAACTCGCCGGGTGGCGGCAAGCTTGGAGCGGCATGGCTAGCAAAAACGCGAGGTTGATAACCGGAGCGCAAATTGAGCAAAAAATAACCAGTTGCCAATGGTACGGTCACGCCGATTTTCAGGCAGTGAAAATCGGGTCTTTACGTTCCAACCCCAGCGCTTCTCTTGAACTCCGCCATCGAACTCACGCTCGCGCAATCCTTCGATTTTCTGCTCCACGTCGCGGTGGTGCGGCCGGTCTTTCTGTGGGGTGCGCCGGGTATCGGCAAGACGGCCTTGGTGAACCGTTTCGCGGCGGCGGTGGGGTTGGAATGCGTGTCGCTGCTGGGCAGCCGACTCGCGCCGGACAGTTATGCGCGACCGTCGCGGCGGCAGAGCAGTAACCGGGAGATTCCCCGGCCGTCGATTTTGAAGCCGCCGGAGGAGGAGCGCCAGGCGCGGGTGTTTGGCGTGGTGCTCGATACCTCCGGTTCGATGGAGCCGAAATTGCTCGGCAAGGCGATAGGCGCGATTGCCAGTTACGCGCAGGCGCGGGAGGTGTTTTGGGTGCGCTGAGGAGCCGGCCGAGTTTCCGGCCCGGCAGAATGCGATATCGAACCGCTCGCGCGGGCTATCGGAAAAAATCAGCGCGCTTCCAGATACTGCCAAGCGCGCGCCTTGAACAGGCAATAGATTGTATCGCCCGCGTTCAAATCCAAATCGCGGACCGCCTTGACGGTGACCTCGGCCAGAATCGGCGCGCCGACATCCACTTCCGCCAGCATCCGGTCGGCGATCCGCCGCAAGCCGAGGATGCGGCCCGAGACCTGATTCTGGATGGTGATATCGGCGATGGGACGGCGGGCTAGGGCGACATCGGCGGCGCGCAGCGCGATCCAGGTTTCGGCCCCGGCGGTAGCGCCGACAGCGGCAGGTGTAACTCGTGCTGGTCCGCGGTCAGTTCTTCGGGCGTGGGTTGCAGCGACGCCCACACGTCGGGTCAATCGAGCACGGTAAAGCCGTACCGGCGGAATACGTTCGCCGCCGCTGGCGCGCGCAGGAAATCCAGAAACTCTGTTGCCGCCGGCTTGCTTCCTTGCGCCAGCGCGGCCGGATAGAGCACCGGCGAATGCGTGTCGGCGGGAAAGACGCCGAGCACTTCCACCTTATCGGACAGCTTGGCGTCGGTTTCGTAAACGATGCCGGCGGCGCATTCGCCGCGCTCCACGAAGGCCAGCGCCGAGCGCACATCCGCCGCGGCGGCCAGACGCGGTTCCAGCGCCGTCCACCAGCCGAGCGCCGTCAGGGCTTGTTGGCTGTATTGGCCGATGGGCACCGATGCATCACAAGAGCACCAGCGGCCTTGAAACGCACCGGGCAAATCGAAGCCTTTTTCCAGCTTCACCGGAAACGCCTTGCCCTTGGGAGCGATCAGCACGATCCGGTTGCCGAGCAGGTTGCGGCGGCTGGACTTGATAATCTTGTTCTTGCCATCCAAGTAATCCATCCATTTCGAATCGGCGGACACGAACACGTCCGCCGGCGCGCCCAGTTCGATTTGCTTGGCCAGTGCGGAACTGGCGGCGAAAGAGGTCATGACCTTGACGCCTTTCTCCTGTTCGTACAGCGCGGCGAGGTCTTGCAAGGCGTTGGTGACGCTGGAGGCGGCGAGGACGGTGATCTGATCCGCCGCCCAAGCGGGAACGGTCAGCCCGGCCACCAGCCAAAGCAAGCCGATTCGCAGCCCGCGAACTAGCTGTTTCCGCACTGAATCTAGCTGGATCAGCGCCGGCCACGCCGCTTCGTTTCGCTCCCGCATCATGCTTTCCCCTGTGCTAAAGCGTTATAAAGTAATATCTGCCGCCGCCCGGCATTCCCCTCTCCCGCTACCACCGGATTAAAGGTGATCCGCAAGCGGTCAATCATTAGATACTACTCCCTGGCCGGCTTTCCGAACCACTCGCATCATGGTGATTTCGAGAGCGTAATCCATAGGCTGGCGGGGCGGATGCGCCACCCCGACCACGCCAGTCATGAAGTGATGACGGCCAGTGAAACTCTTAGCCCGCTAGCGGGTGAGGGTTCCTGAAAACCCAGGTTGAGCCAGGCCAGCACGAGGAACAAAGCGATGAGCGCCATCAAACATCTCATTTTACCGAAGGTCAGCGATGTCGGGTTTCCGGTCCAGCGCTTGCTGCCGGCGGCCGAAAGCCAATCGGTCGGCCCTTTCGTGTTTTTCGATCATATGGGACCGATGCGTTTCGCCCGTCAGGGCACGGCGGGCGACGTGCGCCCGCACCCGCATATCGGCCTGGCCACCGTGACCTATCTGTACTCCGGCGCGATGCTGCATCGCGACAGCCTGGGTTATGTCCAACGCATCGAACCGGGCGCGGTCAACCTGATGGCGGCCGGGCGCGGCATCGTCCATTCGGAGCGGGTACCGGCCGATGTCCGCACCGAGCAAACCGCGGTGCAGGGCATTCAAATCTGGCTGGCGCTGCCGGCCGAGCGCGACGAGATGGAGCCGGCTTTCCAGCATTATCCGGCCGACGCCTTGCCGGTGTTTCAGGCCGAGGGCGTGTCGCTGCGCCTGCTGATCGGCGCGGCCTTCGGCCTTGAATCGCCGGTCGTTAGCTACTCGCCGACTTGGCAGGCCGATGTCGAACTGGCGCAAGGCGCGACCTTGGAGCTGTCGCCGGATTATCCCGAACGGGGAGTTTACTTGAGCGAAGGCCGGCTGATGGTCGATGACAGCCCGATGGACAGCGGGCTTGCAGTGTTGGAGCCGGGTCGGACGGTTCGCCTCACCGCCCGCGCACCGTCTCGGTTGATGCTGCTGGGGGGCGCGCCGCTAGACGGCAAGCGCTTCATTTATTGGAATTTTGTGGCGCGCAGCCGGGAGCGCATCGAGCAGGCCAAGGCCGATTGGGCGGAGGGCCGTTTCGCGCCGGTGCCGGGCGAAACCGAGTTCATTCCCGCGCCGTGGCGCTGATCGACGAGCCGTGGCGCTGAGGAAAGCGCTAGAAGGCTTTTTTCCTCCCGCTTTGCTCTACGGGTTGTGAAGTCCTCCACAGCGGGCAAGCAACCTTTTGTCAGGTGCGTGACACCCTCTAGGCAAACATCGCAATCACGGCGTTGCGGTTCAGTTTGCCAGCGCCGGTGAGCGGCAGTTCGGTGGCCGGCCGGATGTGCTTGGGAACCTTATAACCGGCCAAATGCTCCCGGCAGAACGCGGTAAGCGCATCTTCCGAAACGCTGGTTCCGGCGTGGAAAACCACCAGCGCGACCGGCGCTTGCCCCCATTTTTGATCGGGAACACCGGCGCAAATCGCTCCGGCGACGGCGGGATGTTTCATCAGAGCTTGTTCGATCTCCTCCGGGGAGACGTTTTCGCCGCCGGAGATGAACATGTTATCGGCGCGGCCCTTGACGAACACCAAACCCTCCTGATCCTGCATCGCGAGGTCGCCGGTATAAATCCACCCTCGCTCGTTGAGGATTTTCTCAGTCCGGGTCGGATCGTGCAGATAGCCGTCAAAATTGTGGGGGCTGCGCAGGCACAGCACACCTAATTTGCCGCGCTCGACTTCCCGACCTGATTCCTGATCGATGATCTTGGCGTCGCAATGGAACATCGAGGTGCCGATGCTTGCTGAATTATCGAGCAATTCTTCCAACGAGTCGGAGCGGGGGATATAGGCGAAGTTGGAGGGGCCCGCCTCGGTCATGCCGTAAGTCTGGCTGATCGGAATGCCTTTGTTCAGAAAGGCTTGCATGACCGCTTTCGAGCACGGCGCGGCGGCGGTAGTGATGGCCTTCACTTTGGAAAAATCGGTTTCGCCAAATTTTGGATGAGCGATCAAAAATTGCAGCATGGCTTCGACCGCGCCGAAGTTCTCGACCCGCCCTTCATGGATCAGTTCGAGGATCAAGCCGGGATTGAACTCGCGCAGCAAAACGCTGGTGATGCCGGCGTGAAACAGCGGCGTGAAGGTGTTCCAGCCGCCGATGTGAAAGAACGGAAAGGTGATGAGCACCGTTTTGTAAAAGCCGATGATGCCGGTGGCGAGAATGTCGAACGAGTTCCAGATCATCTGTCGGTGCGACACGATGCAAATTTTCGGAACCGCCGTCGTCCCGCCGGTGTGGACGTAGAGGCACACATCATTCATCGCCAGCGGCACGTTCACCGCCCTGGGATCGGTCTTTAAAATGATGTTTTCAAAAATGTTTTTGTCGTCATCGATGTCGGTGACCGCCCGAATCGACGCCGGAACCGCCAAGCTCGAAACCAGCTCGGCAAAGGCGTGTTCGTAAACCAGAACGCCGGGCTGGAGCCGCGCCAGCAGGTCGTCCAGCTCCGGTTTTTTCAACCGTTGGCTCAACGGGGCCAGGATGATGCCCAGTTTTCCGCAGGCCAGATAAAGGTCGATGGCTTCGATGCGGTTGCGACAAATCAGGGCGAGCACATCGCCTTTGCGCAAGCCCAGCACGTCGCTGAGATAAGTCCCGACCCGGCACGCCCGGTCGTCGATGTCCTGAAAGGTGTAGGTCTGTTTGGTGAATGAGTCGTAAAGCGCGGTCCGCTGGGGGGTCAGGGCAGCGCGGCGTCCCGCCCAATCGCCGACCCAGTGCATGGGTAGATCGTCGTAATGTTGCGTGAGTCCCATGGGAAATCTCCTTGCATTGAGTTCAGGAAAACACGGGCTTCAGCTCACCGCTCCCTCATTCTTGGGTATCCAGACAAGGCGGCCAAGCCGAGCATTTTCAGCTCACTAACGCAAAGTAACGCGGCTCTTTCGCACCGGTTAGCGGTTTCGGTCGAACAGCCGCGCTAGCGTTGCGCGATCTTGTCTCCTCCACAAATGAAACAGTCTTTGTATAAATCTCTCAAATCAGAGTTTACAACAGCGGTTATCTCACTCCGCATAAACCATCTTCCGAGTCATACCCCCATCCACCAAAAAATTCTGGCCGGTGATAAAGCCAGCGTCCGCCGACAGCAAAAATTCCACCAGCGCCGCCACATCTTCGGCCTGTCCGACTCGGCCCGCGGGATGTTGGGTATGATCGAGCGGCCGCAATGGCGACGAATCCCGCCGACCCGCTTTTTGCAGCGCGCTCACGTCGATCCAGCCCGGACTGATGCAGTTGACCCGGATCGCCGGTCCCAGACTGATCGCCAAGGCGTGCGTCAACGCCGCTATCCCGCCTTTGGAAGCCGCGTAAGCTTCCGTATTGGGTTCGGATTGCAGGGCGCGAGTCGAGGCGATGTTGACGATGGCCCCACCGCGCGGTCGCAGCAGCGGCGCGGCGTGCTTGACGCACAAAAAACAGCCGGTCAGATTGACGCCGATCACCCGGTTCCAATCGGCCAGCGCCAGCGTCTCCACCGGCCCGCCGAGCGGCCGAGCGATTCCAGCGTTGTTGACCGAGGCATCCAGCCGGCCGAAGCGTCGCGCGACCGCTTCCAAGGTCGCGCGGACCGATTCCTCATCAGCCACATCGGTGTGCAGATGAACGATTTGCCCGTGCGTGGCCAGTTCCCGCGCGGTTTCCTGACCCGCTTGGTCGTCGAATTCGGCGATAATCACCCGCCAGCCCGAGCGCAGTAGCCGTTCGGCGATGCCGCGCCCGATGCCCTGACCGCCGCCGGTGACGAGCGCGATCCGGGCGTCCACCGTTCAGCCTTCCGCGTCCAGCAGCTTGCGGATGTCCAATAATTCCCGCCGCCTCGCCTCGCTGACTTCGGGATAGCGCAATTTCAGTTGTTTCAGAGTGTTGACGATAATTTGCGAAACGGCCAACCGGGTGAACCATTTACGGTCGGCGGGTATGACATGCCACGGCGCCCATTCGGTGCTGGTCTGGTTGAGGCAGTCTTGATACGCGCGTTGGTAATCGTCCCAGAAGGTCCGTTCCTTGACGTCGGCGGCGGAAAATTTCCAGTTCTTCTCGGCCTCGTCGATGCGGGCCAGAAAGCGTTGTTTCTGTTCTTCCTTGGAGACGTTCAAAAAAAACTTCAACACGACGATGCCGTTTTCGACCAGATATTTTTCGAACGCATTGATCTGTTCGTGACGATGGCGCCAAGTATTTTTGCGGGCCGAGGCGGGCAGTTTCTGACTGTCCAGAAATTCGGGATGGACCCGCACCACCAGCACTTCTTCATAGTAAGAGCGGTTGAAGATGCCGATGCGGCCCCGCTCCGGCAAACATTTCATGGATCGCCACAGATAATCGTGATCCAACTCCTCGGTGGAAGGCACCTTGAAACTGTACACCTGACAGCCTTGGGGGTTGACGCCGGACATGACGTGCTTGATCGCGCCGTCCTTGCCGGCGGCGTCCATCGCCTGAAAGATCAGTAGCAGCGCGTAAGTGTCTTGCGCGTAAAGAATGTCCTGATACGCGGCCAGCGCGGCGGTGTTGTCCTCCAACTGCTTTTTGGCCGCTTGTTTGTCGGAGAAACCGGCGGTAAACGCGGGGTCGTAATCCTTGGCCAAAACGATCTTCTTGCCGGGCGGCACTCGTAGGGCCGTCAGATAATTCTCCGGTTCGCCAGCGGCGGATCTAGCGTGGCCTGAACGGGTTTTCGGCATGGTGGGCTTCCTGATGAAATGAAGTCGTTCGACGGGGGGAATTTGGTGGGTGCGCTATGCCGGATCGGGCTGATTCTTGCGACCACCGAACAAGGCGGCGAGCTTGTTGATAGCCGCCAGCAACAGCGCGCCCGCGCCGATGCCGACGAGCATGTTCAGCAGGGCAGGCGCGATGGCCGCCAGCAGCCCGCCGAAGCCCGGCAGGCCGTGAATGGCGGCTTCGAGGTGTTGCACGATCTCGTGCGAGTGGGGCAAGCCGTGCAGCAGGATGCCGCCGCCGACCAGAAACATGGCCGCCGTACCGATGAAGGCCAGCGATTTCATCAGGTACGGGGCAAGTTGCAACAGCAGATAGCCCACGCCGCGCTTGAGGCGGCCTGATGCCGTGCCGTCTTCCACTTGCATCAAATACGCGCCCGCGTCATCCATTTTCACGATGCCGGCCACGATCCCGTAGACGCCGACCGTCATGAGCGCGGCGATGCCGGAGATGACCGCCACTTGAACCGGAAAAGACGCCTGTTGCACGGTGCCTAGCGCGATCACCACGATTTCCGCCGAGAGGATGAAATCGGTGCGGATCGCGCCCTTGATCTTTTGCTGCTCGAATGCGACCAGATCGATAGTGAGATCGTCCAACACCTCGATTGCATGAGCGTGTTCCGCTGCGATGGCTTCCTTGGGATGCGAAAATCGGTGCGCGACCTTCTCGAAACCCTCATAACACAAGAAAGCGCCGCCGATCATCAACAACGGCGTGATGGCCCAAGGGGCTACGGCGGTAATCAGCAGCGCCGCCGGCACCAGGATCAGCTTGTTCACCATCGAACCCTTGGCGACGGCCCACACCACCGGCAATTCCCGTTCGGCCCGCACCCCGGCGACCTGCTCGGCGTTCAGCGCCAGATCGTCGCCCAGAACCCCGATGGTTTTCTTCGCCGCCAGTTTGGTCATCAACGCCACGTCATCGAGTATGGTGGCGATGTCATCGAGCAACGCCAAAAGGCTGGTGCCGGCCATGCGGTCCCTCCTGGGGTCAACGGTAAAGGGTATGAACTGCGGTTTGCTGACAGGGCCTGTTCAGCCGTGGAACGCGTCGGGCGAGTTTAGGTAAGCGGCTTCCTCGGGCGTGCTGTCGCGTCCCAGTATAGCGTTACGATGCGGGAAGCGGCCAAAACGGACGATCAGGTCGCGGTGGTGGCGGGCAAAGCGCGTGCTGTCATCCAAACCCAGCCGCTCGAACAGTTGCACCGAACGCTCCTGATCGGCCAGCGTTTCGCCGTGCATGAACGGCAGGTATAAAAACAGCCGCTCTGTTGGCGTGAGTTCTCGATCGAAACCGCGCGCCAGCGCCCGCTCCGCCACCGCGCGGGCGGCGGCTTCAGTGGCGAAGCTTTCCGGCTGGCCGCGAAACATGTTGAGCGGAAATTGATCGAGCGCAACCGCCAGCGCCAGCGCGCCGGAAGGCGTTTGCTCCCACTCCGCCAGTTGGCCGGCCGCCGCCGCGCGATAGGTCGGCAAAAAGCGCTCGCGCAAGCTTCGGTCGAATTCCGGCGTGGCGTTGAACCACAGCGCTTGCGCCGGTTCCGCGAACCAGAACGCGATCAGCTGTTGCGGGTTGGCGATGCGGGTTGGCTCGGTCATCTGTCGTTTGCCTCGCTACGGGATGGAACGTCACACCCTATCTGAACAAAGTTTAGCGGTCTTTTCCAGCCGGTCCGATCTGGCTCCATGCAAGACAGCGAGCAGCTTAAAGGGCCATTCTGATCTGTTCATGCTGGACTGGCTGGTTTTAATTTGGAACGCGGTCACGGTCGCTTGAGTCATGTTGGGGTCAGCAATGATGAATTTCAGCGCGATTATAGCCTCGGCCGATTAAAAACCTCTTGGTACAGAAAATGCTATAGCCTGACGGTGTACAAACGCCATCGGTTGATAGGCCATTGTTACGCTGAGTGCTGGAATTTGAGTAGCTGTAGCCACAGGAATCTTAAAGCATGGTGACCACCACGACCGATGCCAATGGGACCACACACTTTTTTCCAGTCTATCGGGGTGGGTCCGCCATCGGTGACGCGATGGCGTTTTTACCGTCAGGAGTGGCGTTGGCCGAAACCGTTCCCACGCTGGTTTATTTCCACGGCCATAACAACACGGCCAATCTGGGGGCTTATTTACGCTCGAATCCAACCAATCGGGATTTACGGCCCTTATTGAGCGGCAAACGGGTGGCCCTGATCCAGCCCTGGGGAGGGCATCGATCCAGCTTTCTTCAGTTTCAGACCAGTGCGGGGCTGACCGCCTTGATCGAGGGCGGCTTGCGGGTCTTGATCGAAAACGCCAACCCGACGCGCCCGTGTCCGGTCAATGTGCCCAATCCGCCTTCGGTGATTTTGGCCGCGCATTCGGGTGGGGGTTTTGCGTTGCTGGCGGCGGCTAAATCCTCGTCCGTTTACCTGCCTTTAGTGGAGCAGGTCTGGGCGCTCGATTGCATGTACTGGGGGGAAGGACGCCAGTGGATCGATTGGTGTCGGGCCAATGCGTCCAAGCGGCTGCGGGTGCGAGCATCGACGCATCAATGGTCGCGCAAGCCCCGCGCGGAAGCGGAAAAAATTCGCGCCGCGGCATTGCCAAACGCCGATGTCGGTGTGGTGAGCCTCGCGCACGACGCTTTCCCGCGCACCTTTATTCCCGCCTTTTTGTAATGACCGAGGAGTTTCAAGCATGACAAGACCGTTATTGAAACCCGCCTGCCTGACGCTTATCGCCGTACTGGCTTTTTTTGCGGGGCAAACTATCGCTCAACCCGCCGCAACCGATGGCGGCGCCGCCGTTTGTACGAGCGTCCCCGCCAAGACCGGCGACGTTCTGGATACGGACGTGGCGAGCGCCGAGGACATTCAAGCCTTTCATAAGTCTGTCGCTTCGTTGCGGGCCGAGCTGGACACCCTTTGCAAGCAAGACAAGACAGCGAACCAGCGTTTGCAAGATCGAGCGAAAAGCATCGTCTTCGAGATGAGCGCCGGGGCGACGGAACCGGCGGCCTATCTGAAAGGCGGCCGACTTCACGTCGAATTTTACGGCGGATCGTTCGACGGACGCGCTTTCCGCCAGCAGGTTAAGAAAGTGCTTTCGGGTCAAAAAATTCCACACAACGATTGAGTGAAGGAGAAAAAAATAATGGCCACTTTCCCGTTACCGTTTAAACCCACTCTCAGCTACCGAAGCGGCGGCCGCCGCTTCGGAGCGAACCGCGATGGCGGCAACAGAAAACATGCGGGCTGCGATCTCATCGCGCCGAAAGGGACCAAAATTTATGCCGTCGAGAACGGGGTTGTCGCGACCAAACCCTACTTGTTTTATCGGGGAACCTACGCTATCGAGTTCCGATTGGATTCGGGCAAGCTAGTGCGCTACTGCGAAATCGAGAAACTGGCTCCAGGAATCAAGAAGGGATCTCCAGTGGCCGAGGGCAATCTGATCGCTTATGTCGGCAAGATGTACGTCAGCTCGATGCTGCATTTCGAATTGTACGAAGGGAGCGGGTCCGGTCCGCTGACGGTCCGCTCCAATCCGCCTTACCAGCGGCGCTCGGATCTGATCGAGCCGGCGGATTATCTCGACGGCTGCACGCTGCGGGCGACGCCGCCCTAGCCCGCTGAAATCCCGGAGGATACTTTCATGCCCTGCAACCTCAAGGAATATCCCGCCAGCACGCTTCCGGGTCTCACGCTGTTTTCGGGGTCGGACAACGCTTGTTTGAAACCCACGGCGGTTTATCTGCCGCCGAAGTATCTGGAGACCAAAAAAAAGGATTTAACCGTGGTTTTGTGGTTGCACGGGTTTTATGTCAAAAATCACAAGTTTCTTTTTTTCAACGATGCGGCGCGCGTGCGGGAGCAGGTGCTCAGGTCCGGCAAGAATGTGGTGCTCATCGCACCTTTCTTGGGCGATGAGGAAGTGGATGGTGAGGGTAACTTTTATGGAGATTACACTGTCAAGGATCTGGGAGACGGAAAATGGGGCGAGCGCTATCTCGATGGGATTCTCGAAGCCTTGGCCAAGTCTCAAAAACCGCCGTTCCCGCCGGCTTTCGATGTCAAGAACCTAGTGATCGCGTGCCATTCCGGAGGCGGGGCCGGGATGCGCAAGCTCGTTGGAACGTTGGGTAAATACCGATCGAGGCTCCAGGAATGCTGGGGGTTTGATTGCCTGTACGGCGCGAACGCCAAGCCCGACGACGCTACGTTTTGGTATCAATTCGTGTCGGGAAAAGAGGGCCGGCCACTATATGTCGTCTATGGCAAGAGCACCGCGCGGCAATCAGTGAAGCTGTATTTGATGGGCAAAGGGCGAGCGAACGCCCTGGGAAACAAGGTTGACCCGCCCGGTCCTCCCCTCAAGAATTTGCATGTCACCATCGGCCACTATCTGACATTTCCGTCCATGGGCCAGAATGTGAGTGTCGACATCACCGACGCTCAGGTCGACAAGCTCATCAGCCAGCCGCCCGCCACCGCCAAACAGCCCGCGAAAACCGCGAAACCGCAAGAGGGAGATTTCGTCAAACAGGCGGTGAGCAATCTGCGAGGGAACTTTATTTTTATGGATGAAATCAAGGGCTTTGAACTGCATTATTACATCGCGAGAGAGTTCTTTTGCTTGCGGTTGCGCAATTCCGCCTTCATTTAGCGATTTCAGCAGACAGCGCGCGGCGCCAGCAGCCGTTCGGTTTGACCGATAGCGGTTTGCATTGGAACGTTTTTAGGCCGCGCTCGTCTCGCTGTCCCCCGCCGTCACCTCCAAATCTTCCCGCGGTTGCCCGCCGGCATCTCGTCCAGTCCGGCGTCGCCATCCATCGGGCGCACCCGCGCCCTCTCGCCACCCGCCGCCGCGATCGTTTTCAGTAGAATTTTTATGAGAAGTTGAGCTTCGCGCCGGACGAAATCACGCTTTCCCGCGATAGCGATGGCGACCGTTAATATTCAGGATCGTCTCATGGAACATGATGCAGAATTGCCGCGCTGGTTGGCGCAAGAACGGGGCGCGCTTTTTGACGGGTCCGGCTGAAAACGGCCGGTTGATCGGGATGAAAGGAGCGAAGATTTGAAAACAAGCGAACATCGCTCGACGGCAAACCATGCCGTGTCGTGGCGGTGGGGCATCAGGCTGGCTGGCAAGTGTGTCGCATTGCAGGCGGCGGCTGGTTTGCTGGCGGGTTGTGCGGCGGTCGGATCCGACTACATCGCACCCGATTCAGCGGCTCCAGCGAGCTGGCAAGGCGCGGTGGCGGCGCGGGTCGTGGTCGCGCCCGCCTCGCCCACGGAGCTAGCGAGCTGGTGGCGGCAACTGAATGATCCGGCCTTGAGTGGGCTGATCGAACAGGCGCTGCGTGGCGGCCTCGATCTGCGCACCGCCCAGGCCAAATTGCGCGAAGCCCGCGCCCGGCGCGCGTTGGTCGGGGCCGACCGCTTTCCGATCATCACCGCGTCGGGCGCGGCCAGCGTCTCCAAAGGCAGCGCCGAAACCGGCACCGGCAAAACTCGCGAGCTATACAACGCCGGCTTCGATGCCAGTTGGGAGCCGGACGTGTTCGGCGGTTTGCGGCGCGTCGCGGAAGCCGCTCAAGCCGATCTGGAAGCCGCGGCGGAGAATCTCTACGCCGTGCAAGTGTCCTTGACCTCGGAAGTGGCGCTGAATTACGTCGAACTGCGCGCCTTTCAGGAACGGCTGACTATCGCCAGGGCCAATGTCGCCTCGCAGTCCGAAACCTTGCAACTGGCGCGGTGGCGGGCGCAAGCCGGTCTGACTTCGACCTTGGACGTGGAACAGGCTCGCTCCAATCTGGCGCAGACCCGCGCCCAAATTCCGACGCTCGAAACCGGCTCGGCGGAAGCCCAACACCGGCTGGAAATCCTGCTCGGCCATACCCCCGGCGCGCTGGCGGGTCGATTGTCCGACATGACGGGCCTCCCGCAGCCGCCCGCACGGGTGACGGTGGCGATTCCGGCAAACACCCTGCGCCAGCGGCCGGACGTGCGCGCCGCCGAACGGAAACTCGCGGCGGAAACCGCCCGGATTGGGGAGGCGGAGGCGGCGCGTTATCCCAGCTTCAACTTGAGCGGTTCGCTGCGTTTGGAGGCGCTCAGTCTCGGTGCGCTGGCGGGTGCTGATGCGCTGGCCCGCAGTGTGCTGGGCGGCGTCACGGGGCCGATTTTCGACGCCGGGCGCATCCGCCAGCAGATCGAGATTCAAACCGCCGTTCAGGAACAAGCGTTCGTCAGCTACCAATCAACGGTGCTGAATGCACTGTCGGAAGTCGAAAACGCGCTGGTCGCTTTAGCCAATACGCGGGAGCGGCAGCAGAATTTGCGCGAGGCCGTGCAAGCCGCCCAACAAGCGGCGACGCTGGCCCGGCAACGCTACAGCTCCGGCCTCATCGATTTTCAAACCGTGCTGGATACCGAGCGCAGCGTGTTGAGTCTTGAGGACAATCTCAAATCCAGTCAGGCCGAGCATCTTTCCGCCCTGATCCAGCTTTACAAGGCGCTGGGCGGCGGTTGGTCGCCGCCAGCCGCCCATCAGACCGCCGCATCGTTCAAAGGAAAACCCTCGTGAGTCCACCTGTCCAGCCCGACTCCGAACTGGCCAAGATCATCGGCGCGGAACCCGCCAAAAGCCGGGTCGGAGCGGCGCTGCGCTGGCTGCTCGCGCTTGCCGTGCTCGCCGCGCTGGCGGTCGGCGGCTACCGCT
The DNA here is from genome assembly GCA_016713505.1 of Candidatus Competibacteraceae bacterium. Classification (NCBI taxonomy): domain Bacteria; kingdom Pseudomonadati; phylum Pseudomonadota; class Gammaproteobacteria; family Candidatus Competibacteraceae; species Candidatus Competibacteraceae bacterium. The sequence goes on from JADJPA010000002.1 coordinate 460,074, forward strand.
ATTTTCAATCCCAAGCCGAGGCTCAAGCCGCGCCGCAGTATCAAACCGAAGCGCTCGGTCAGGGCAATCTGCGGGTCACGGTTTCGGCCACCGGCAAGCTGGCTTCGGTCAATGAAGTGGAGGTCGGCAGCGAGTTGTCCGGCACCATCGAAACCGTGCTGGTGGATTACAACGACCGGGTGAAGAAAGGCGAGGTGCTAGCCCGCCTCAACGTCGCCAAACTGAACGACCAGATCGCCAAGTCGAAAGCCGCCGTGGCCTCCGCCGAAGCCAAGGTGTTGCAAACCGTGGCGACGGTCAAGGAAACCCGCGCCAACCTCGGCCGGTTGCGGCAAGTCGCCAAACTGAGCGGCGGCAAAGTGCCCGCGCCCGCCGAACTGGAAACAGCGGAAGCGACGCTGGAACGGGCCATCGCCGATGAGGCCAGCGCGCGGGCGGCGGTGGAGGAAGCCCGAGCCAGCTTGCGCTCCAACGAAACCGATCTCACCAAAGCCTCGATCCGTTCGCCCATCGACGGGGTAGTGCTGAAACGCTCGGCCGATCCCGGTCAGACTGTGGCCGCCTCTTTGCAAGCGCCGGTGCTGTTCACGCTGGCCGAAAATCTGGCGCGGATGGAATTGCAGGTGGACGTGGATGAAGCCGATGTCGGGCAGGTCAAGCCGGAGCAAACCGCCACCTTCACCGTGGACGCCTATCCCACCCGGCGTTATCCGGCGCGGATTGATTTGGTGCGCTTCGGCGCGGAAACGGTGAATAACGTGGTGACGTATAAGACCATCCTCAAGGTTGACAACGACGATTTGAGCCTGCGCCCCGGCATGACCGCCACCGCCGAAATCGTCACCGCCGAACGGGAAAACGTGCTGCTGGCTCCCAACGCCGCGTTGCGTTTCACCCCGCCGCCGGACGACGCGCAGACCAGTCAGGGCGGTGGTTTGCTGTCCAGCCTGCTGCCGCGCCCGCCGCGCGGGATGGGTGGGGGACGGCGCGGCGGCCGGGTAGCGTCCGACAAAAGAGGCGGCTTGCGCCAGATTTGGGTGTTGCGCGACGGTCAGCCGGTCGCGGTGCCGGTCACGGTCGGCAGTTCCGACGGCCGGGCGACCGAAGTGGCGGGCGAGGGGCTGGACGTGGGAACGCCGGTCATCACTGCTGTCTTGAGCGGCCCGAAATGAGCGCGACGGCGGAAAGCGCCGCGCCGGACGACGGCCCGCCGCTGATCGAACTGCGGGGCGTGACTAAGGTTTACGGCCAGGGACAGGCTACGTTTCAAGCCTTGCGCGGGGTGGATTTACGCATCGAGCAGGGCGATTTCGTCGCGGTGATGGGGCCGAGCGGTTCCGGCAAATCCACCGCCATGAACATCCTCGGCTGTCTGGACAGCCCGACAGCGGGCGCGTATCGCTTTCGCGGGCTGCACGTCGAACGGCTGTCCCGCAACCAGCGCGCGCTGTTGCGGCGGCATTATCTGGGCTTCGTATTTCAGGGCTTCAATCTGCTGGCGCGGACGACGGCGCTGGAAAACGTCGAACTGCCGCTGGTGTATCGCGGTGAAGCGCGCGCTGCCCGCCACGCCAAGGCGCGGTCGGCATTGGAGGCGGTCGGCTTGCGACCGTGGGAAAAACACACGCCCGCCGAACTGTCCGGCGGCCAGCAACAGCGGGTCGCCATCGCCCGCGCCATTGTCACCGATCCCACCGTGCTGCTGGCCGACGAGCCGACCGGCAACCTCGACAGCCAGCGCAGCCACGAAATCATGGAGTTGCTGGTGGCGCTGAACCGCGACCGGGGCATTACGGTGTTGATGGTCACCCACGAGCCGGACATGGCCCGCTACGCCAGGCGCGTCGTGCATTTTCGGGATGGCCAAGTCGAAGCCGACCACCATAACGGAGCGCGCGCCTGATGGTCTGGAGCAGCCTGTTACTCGCCCTGCGCGCGATCCGCCGCAACCTGCTGCGGTCGTTTCTGACCATCCTCGGCATCGTGATCGGGGTCGGCGCGGTGATTACGATGGTGACGCTCGGCAACGGCGCGACCCGCGTGGTGGCCGATCAGATCGGCAGTTTGGGCAGCAATCTGATCATCGTGCGGCCCGGCCAACAGCTTGGCCCGATGCGGGACGGCTCCGCCGCACCGCGCTTCAAGGTGGCCGACGCCGAGGCGATTGCCGGGCAACTCGGCGGCATCAAGGGCGTCGCGCCGGTCGCCACCCGCTCCGCGACGGTGGTGTATGGGGCCAACAACTGGGCCACCAACATCACCGGCAGCACCGAGCCGTATTTCGCGGTGGCAAACTGGCGGCTGGCGAGCGGGCGGCTGTTCACCGAAGGCGAGCAACGGGCGGGCAAGGCGGTGTGCGTGATCGGGGAAACCATCCGCAAGCAATTGTTCGGGCGGGAATCGCCGCTGGGCGGCCAGATGCGGGTCGGCAATTTTTCCTGCGAAATCATCGGTAATTTGGCGTCTAAGGGCCAATCGGCGATGGGGACGGATCAGGATGATATCACCGTGATCCCGCTGCGCACCCTGCAACGGCGGCTGACCGGCAATCAGGATGTCAACACGCTGATGGTGTCGGCGCAAGACGGTGCCGACACCGATCGGGTCATGGCCGATCTGCGGCTGTTGCTGCGCGAGCGGCGCAAGCTGGCGGAGAACGCCGACGACAATTTTTCCATTCTCGACACCCGCCAGATCGCGGAAACCATGACCAACACCACCAAGGTCATGACCGGGTTGCTGGGCGCGGTGGCGGCGGTGAGCTTGCTGGTCGGCGGCATCGGCATCATGAACATCATGTTGGTGTCGGTGACCGAACGCACCCGCGAAATCGGCATCCGGTTGGCCATCGGCGCGCTGGAACGGGAAGTGCTGCTGCAATTTCTAGTCGAAGCCGTGGCGCTGTCGTCGCTGGGCGGCATCGTCGGCATCATGCTGGCGGCGTTGGCCTCGGTCGGCTTGGCGCAGGTGATGCGAGTGCCTTATTTATTCGACCCCAGCATCAACCTGCTGTCGTTCGGGTTTTCGGCGGCGATTGGCGTGGTGTTCGGTTATTTTCCGGCCCGCCGCGCGGCAAGGCTCGATCCGATTGAGGCGCTGCGGCATGAGTGAGGGCGAGGAAAATAGCGGCTACGAATTGTCCCAACATTGGGAGGCCTGTTTCCAGCAAACCACAAGCATTTTTTCACTTCCGAAGAGCCGGGTCGAGTAAGGGACTACCGCGCAGTACGGGATAGGGGTTGATCGGCCAACCTTGCCACCAGCGTTGCTTGGGGCCGAGCTTAAAAATAGCGAAATGCAAATGAGGTGCGTTGGGGTTGGCGTTGCCGGAACTGCCGACGTGGCCGATGGTTTGGCCCTGTGTGAGCTTCATCCCCTCGGTGATGCCATCCGCGTATCGGTCGAGGTGACCGTAGAAATAGAGGTATTGGTCGGTGGGATCGAACTGATAAAGGGTGATGCCGCCCGGCTTGCTGAGAAACAGTTTGACGATCCGCCCGCCCTCCACCGCGACGACGGGCGTGCCTCGGTCCGCCGGGATATCCAGAGCCTCATGAACGCGGGCGCCGTCGTCACGCGGTTGAATAAAGGTGTCGGTTAGGTCTTTCGCTTGGACCCCCTGAACCGGAATAACCAGCCGCCGCGCTGTCAGATGGTCGCTATCGGCCTGTTGCTCGGTGGCTGAAACCGTCGTTGGCGCGGAAGGAGTGGCCGCCGTTTCGGAACCCCCCGCGCAAATGATCGCGGCGGCGATAAACGCCGTGCCAAGGATGAAATGGGCCGGTCCGCTCGGTTTCATCGGCGCTCCCGCCCCACAGCCGCCCATTGCATGAGCACTCCTGGAAGTGGCTTGATAAGGCAGGTCAAGGTTAAGTTTGCGGGCTTTCGCTGCAGCGAAGCCCGCGCCCAGCGGCTGGCGACGGTAAAACAGGTATCATGGCCGCATGAAACGGCCCGGATTGTTTTGGACAATTATCGCGCTAGCCGCATTGGCGGGCGCGGGCGTTTTGGTGTGGCGACAGTTCGGGCCGGTGACCGTGGAAACCACCCAGCCGACCCGAGGCCCGGCGGTGCGAGCGGTCTACGCCACCGGCACCGTGGAGCCGACCGTGATGCTGCCGCTCGCGCCGCGCAATTCCGCCCGGTTGATGGAACTCAAGGCCGATGAAGGCGCGCAAGTCCGCGAAGGCCAGGAACTGGCCCGGCTGGAGGACGCCGACTTGCAGCGGTCGGTGGACGAACTCCAGGCGCGGGCTCAATTCGCCAAAATCCAATTCGACCGCGCCCAAACCCTGCTCGACAAAGGTTTAGGCACGGTGCTGGAACGCGACCGGGCGCGTTCGGACTGGCAAGCGGCGGAGGCGGCGGTGGCCCGCGCCCGCGCGCTGCGCGCCTTCATGACCCTCACCGCGCCGGCCGACGGTCAAATCCTACGCCGCGACGGCGAAATCGGCCAACTCATCCCCGCCAACCAGCCGATCTTTTATTTCGCCCGCCGGCAAGCGCTGCGGGTTGAAGCCGAGGTGGACGAGGAAGACATCAGCTTGGTGCAAGTCGGCCAGCGGGTGTTGGTCCGCGCGCCCGCGCTGCCGGATCGGGTCATCGACGGGCGGCTTGGGTCGATCACGCCGAAAGGCGATCCGGTCAGCCGCAGTTTCCGGGTGCGGATCGAACCCGCGGCCGACGCGCCGCTGCGCATCGGGATGACCGCCGAAGTCAACATCGTCGTGACCGAACGCGACAACGCCCTGCTGGTCCCGGCGACCGCCGTCGCCGACGGCCACGTCTGGATCGCGCGCGACGGCCAGCTGCATCGCCAGCCGGTTCAAACCGGCATCAACAGCGAGAACCGCGTCGAAATTTTGTCGGGTCTGACCGACGCGGATCGCATCGTGGTCCGCCCGCCCGCCGGGCTGCAAGAAGGGCGGCGGGTGCGCGAAACCGCCGCCGGCGCGGCCGTTAAAGCCGGCTGAACCGTGTCGATCCAACTGGGTATCGCCGTCACCCACTTAGTTAACCGCAAGCGGCCGACGCTGGTGTCGCTGGTCGGCATCGTGCTCGGCGTGGCGTTTTTTCTGGCGGTATCCTCGCTGATGCGCGGCTCGGAACGGGATTTCATCAAGCGCCTGATCGACAACAGCCCGCACATCACGGTGTCGGATGAATACCGCGACCCGCGCGTCCAACCGGCGGCGGAGCGCTGGCCGGACGGCGCGGTCGAGGTGCGGCGGGTCAAGCCGCTGAACGAGGTGCGGGGCATTCGCGGCCACGCGCAAAAATTGACCTTCATCGAATCGCTGCCGGGGTTGCGCGCCGCGCCGGTGCTGGTCGGTTCGGTGGTGCTGACCTTCGCCGGCCGCACCCAAGGCGTGACCGTGACCGGCGCGGTTCCCTCGCAGATGAAGCAGGTGTCGACCATCGAGGAAAAATTGATCGAAGGGTCGCTGGACGCGCTGGCGTCCAATGCCAACGGTTTGATCGTCGGGGTGGGGTTGGCCAAGAAATTCAGCCTGAGCATGGGCAGCGTGGTGAATGTCGCCTCGGCGGCGGGCGAGCTTCGCGCCTTGAAGATCGTCGGGATCTTCCGCACCGGCGGCGCCAGCTACGATGAGACCCAAACCTTCGTATCGCTCAAGCGGGCGCAAAGTTTGTTGGATCGCACCAACCGAATCAACCGCTTTATCCTCCAGTTGGACGACCCTTATCGCGCGCGGGAGGTGGCCGCGCTGATCGAAGCGCGCACCGGCTACAAATCCGTGTCTTGGTTGGAAGCCTCGGAAGATTTGATGAGCGTGCTGCTGGTGCGCAACATCATCATGTACAGCGTGGTGTCGGCGATTCTGGTGGTGGCGGCGTTCGGCATTTACAACACCATTTCGACCATCGTGATGGAGAAGACCCACGACATCGCCATTTTGAAATCGATGGGTTTTCACGCCCGCGACGTGCGCCGGATTTTTCTGGCGGAAGGCGTGATGCTGGGCATGATCGGTAGCTTGATGGGGGTGCTGTTGGGCCTGGGCTTGATGAGCGTGCTGGGGCAGGTCAGCTTCAAGCCGCCCGGCGCGACCCAAGTGGTCAATTTGCCGATTTATTGGGGCTACGAACAATATCTGCTGGCGGCCGGTTTCGCGCTGGCTTCGGCGGTGGGCGCGTCCTACCTGCCGGCCCGCAAGGCGGGTCGGGTGCAACCGGTGGCGATCCTGCGGGGCATGGGGTGAGTCCCGTTCTGGCGGCGGAAGGCGTCGGACGGGTGTTGTCCGGCGAGGTGCCGGTCACGCTGGTGCAGGATGTCACGGTCGCGGTGGAGCGGGGCGAGTTCGCCGTGATCATGGGTCCGTCCGGCTCCGGTAAATCCTCTCTGCTGTATCTGCTCGGCTTGCTCGATACCCCGACCTCGGGCCGGGTGCTGCTCGAAGGTCAGGATACCTCCGGCTTCGGCGAGGACGATCTGGCGAGTACCCGCCTGCGAAAGCTCGGCTTCGTCTTTCAGTTTCACTTTCTGCTGGCCGAATTTTCGGTGCTGGACAACGTGCTGCTGCCGGTGCGGCGCTTGGGCGAACTGGCCGAGGACGCCGCCCGCCAGCGCGCCGAAACCTTGCTCGATCAACTGGGCCTGCGCGATCACTGGCACAAGCGGCCGCATCAGATTTCCGGCGGCCAACGCCAGCGGGCGGCCATCGCCCGCGCGTTGGCCAACGATCCGCCAGTGATCCTCGCCGACGAACCGACCGGCAATCTGGATACCCAATCCAGCGCGAACGTCCGGCAAATCCTGCACGATCTGACCCGCGATTTCGGCAAAACCGTGATCGCTGTCACCCACGATCTGACTTTCGCCAAAGCCGCCGACCGGCAAATCGGCATCGTGGATGGGCGGATCGATCCGCAGTGGCGGGCGTAGCGGGCGGGAATACCTTTCCTATTTTGCCCTTTGCGGCTTATCCGTCCTTGTTAGCGCTATCGAATTTGAGAACCTATCCGAAAATTCTTATTCAGATGAAGCTGATTAAACGCGGCTCTCTTCATCAAGAGAAGGATACAATTTTTTCAGCAGGATACGAAGAGAAGCAACCCAAATCATAGCGACGCTAGAGGCGACTCTTTTTTCATAGACACGGACTAACCGACGATAGCGACTCAACCACGCCAGTGTTCTTTCGACAACCCAGCGACGGGGTAAAACGGTAAAGGCTTTCGCGGTTCTTTTCACGATTTCTAACTCACAAGCGAACGTGTCTTTCACCCAGGTGGCAAGTTCTTCGCCCTGATAAGCTTGATCGGCCCAGACCCGACGCACGGTGGATACGCTGTTAAACAGCGTCCTGAACAAGAGGTACGCCCCCTGACTGTCGTGGACGTTGGCGGCATGGACCCCCACGGCCAGAACACAACCGGTGGTATCGGTTACGATGAGATGTTTTCTACCCTTCACTTTCTTCCAGCCGTCAAAACCCGATTCCTCGGCGGATTCGGCCGTACCCTTGACGCTTTGGCTGTCGATGATTCCCGCGCTCGGCTCCTCGGTTCGACCGTTTTTTTTCGGACCCTCCGGCGGACTTCCGCATTCACCCGCGCGAAGAAACCATTTGCCGACCATTTCGTATAATGGTAATTCACGGTCGTGCGGGGCGGAAAATCGTGTGGGAGATACGCCCACTGACAACCCGTCTTATTGATATACAAAATCGCGTCCCACACCCGCCTCAAATCCACTTCCTGCGGGCGACCCGCCCCTATTTGTTCTTCCTGCCGCAGGCATTCTTCCACCACCGCCCACTCTTCATCCGTCAGATCACTGGGGTATCTTTGATCAGGCCTCATTTCGAGTTCTCAACCCTTTTAATTCAAACCCTCAATTTATAAACCAAGAATATCATCATTTTATAAATATATCAATAGCTTAATATTGGGATAGGCTCTGATCGTAGTGGCCACCGATGGCGAAAATATAGATGTACCGATCATCGAATTTATACACCACGCGATCTTTTTGGCTCAGCCGCCGCGACCAAAGACCGGAGAGGTTGTGTTTTAAGGGTTCGGGCTTGCCCGTGCCAGTGCTTGGGTCGCCGCGCAGCATTTCTTTCAATATGTTGCATAGCGTTTTATGGAGTTGTTTGTCCTTTAGCCTGAGTGTTTCATAAGCGGCCCAGGTATGGCCTTCAAATACTAGTGATCTCATCTATCTCCTCGGCCGAAGGCGGGTATCCTGTCCCTTTTTCATGGGTGCGCAGAGATTCGGCTATTTGCCGCATCAAATCGCTGTTTTGTAGAACGAAAAGCGTTTCTTGCTCGCGTTCCCAGTCATCCGCGCTCACAACGATGAAATCATCTCCGCCTCGTCGTGTCACCTTTAGCGGTACATGCTTGCTAATAACCTGTTCCACAAGATTTTTTAGTTTATCTCTAAATTGATTGACGCTTACGCTATCCATCGGGTATCGCTCTGAGTTGTACGGTGATGACGTACATTAATATAGATAAAATATCTCGGTGGAGCAATTGGGCAAATCCCCAACAATCGCTGACTACCACCCCCGCTGATCGGCTGGCTGGTGATCTGGATACCCGCGCCGGAGCCGACGTCTGGCAAGTCCTGCACGATCTGATCTTCTCGCCAAGGCTGCTGATCGGATCGTCGGCAGCGTGGGTGGGCGAAAACCAGAAAGATCAAATAATTTTTGACAAACAAGGCAAATTGTGACCGATATGCTGAAATCACATAATCGCTTATTGGACTTCGGGATGTGCGTATCGGCTTCCGCAGACTGCGCAAATTCGTCATCAAGTTCGAGTGACATAGACTTTCTTATGGAGGCGGAATGCATCAAACGCTAACAGCGATTCAGGAGCACTTAGAGCAAGTTATCACCCAAGTGCATTCCGCAGTTCCAAACGACGAACCGTTCGGGAACGCGCAAGGGCAATGGAGCTTTCCGGGGCTTACTCGCGGGGAGTTGATTGAAGAAGCACGGTCGATCATTGACCTGATCAAAGATCAAGGAGGCGACGACATTGGTGATCGCGACGCGCGACTCGGAGACTACATTCGCCGCCTTCAGCATCTTCAACAGCAGACGGTTGGGCAGCTTTGGGGCAATGCCGGTCAGGCTGTGCCCGCATTTATGCTCACGTTGGATGGACTTCGCAAAGCGCTTGCACCTGTCCTGATCCGAGACGGACACGCTGAGGCAGTCGTCAAGCTCAGGAAGTTGGCCAATCAGCTTCGTGGCATGGAGTCGAGGCTGAATGGTTTGGAGCCTCGCACTGCTGCGCTCACCACGATGATAGAGCGCATCGAGCAGGCATAAAGTCCGGCCCTAGGAGAGTGCTACACGTATGTCACGTTGCCGGTATTCGCGGAGGGCAAATACGAAGTTGCAAATCTCAATTGTCGTACCTGACAAAGAGCATTTCTCAGTCACTGCTCATCTGCTACCTCAGATTCGGGAGCTTCCCGACGGCGCAAAATCCAGCTCGATGTTGGGGGTGACCTGACCCAACGCTGAACTGGACGCCCAACGGCACGCCACGCAAGCTCGGTTGGCGTGTATCGTTCTCTGGTCGATTTGCTATCGGTTCGATTTCATTCGCTGACCGCATTCGCGCATTGCCCCGTCTTCTCGAACTCCGCGAAATTGCCCAGCGTGGTTTCGGCGATATTGCGCAGGGCGTGGTC